>CAZQPJ010000103.1:0-8303 GCA_964595105.1 uncultured Bifidobacterium sp. | reverse complement strand
GACCCGACCAATGCCGACACCATCGTCGACCACGCCAACGCGGCGTACTGGATGGGCCCGCAGGGCAGCAACAGGTCCGGCGGTGCCGACCTCTACGTGGGCGGAGTGGAGCACGCCGTGCTGCACCTGCTGTACGCCCGCTTCTGGCACAAGGTGCTCTTCGACCTGGGCCACGTGAGCTCGGTGGAACCGTTCCACAAACTGTTCAACCAGGGATACATCCTCGCCGCTGCCTTCCAGGACGAGCGCGGCATCTACGTCGATGCGTTCTCCGTGGAGGAGCGCGAGGGCGGCTACTTCCACGAGGGCCGGCCCGTCACCCGTGAGTACGGGAAGATGGGCAAGAGCCTCAAGAACGCCATCGCGCCCGACGAGGTCTGTGCCGAATACGGTGCCGACACCCTGCGTCTGTACCTCATGGCCATGGGTCCGCTCGATGCATCGCGTCCATGGGAGAACAAGGACATCGTCGGCGTCTACCGCTTCCTGCAGCGGGTGTGGCGCAACGTGGTGGATGAGGACACGGGTTCCACCCGGCTGCTGTCGACCCCTGCCGATGTCGACACGCTGCGCGCCCTGCACCGCACCATCGCGGGTGTTCGCGACGACCTCGACCACCTTCGGTTCAACACGGCCATCGCCAAGTTGATCGAGTTCAACAACCACCTCACCAAGCTGGGTGGCTGCCCGGCCGACATCGCCGAGAACCTGGTGGTGCTGCTCGCACCGATGGCACCCCACATGGCCGAGGAGTTGTGGGCCCGGCTCGGCCACGTCTCGAGCATCACGCACGCCCCGTTCCCCGAGGCCGATCCGTCGTTGCTGGTGGCCGACACCGTCGAGTACCCGGTGCAGGTGAACGGCAAGGTTCGCAGCAGGGTGACCGTGGGAGCGGATGCAACTGCCGAGGAGATCGAGCATGCTGCTCTGGCCGACGAGAAGGTGCAGGCCGCTCTCGGCGGTCAGATCCCGCGGAAGGTCATCGTGGTGCCCGGCCGCATGGTGAACATCGTCGCCTGACGAGTTTCAGGCGAGCTTCAGGAACAGCTTCTCCACCTCGTCGGGGTCGAACCCGGCGGCGGCCGCCTTGCCGGGGTCGCTGAGACAGGTGGCCATGCCCACGGCCAGCAACTTGAATCCGACCTGATCGAGCGCCTTCCCGGCAGCCGAGATCTGGGTGACGATGTCGCGACACTCGCGGTTGTCGCGCAGCATCGCCTGCACACCTCGCACCTGTCCTTCGATGCGCGCCAGTCGGCGTTGCAGGTCGATGGCCACATCGTCGGGGAGTTCCATGGAGGAAGCATACCCCTGGGGGTGTCATCGGAGCAGGTTCTTCTGCACCTTCCCGAGCGCATTCCTCGGCAACGCCGACACCACTCGCACCTCACGCGGACGCTTGTGCACCGAAAGTCCTTCGGCGACGTGCTCGATCAGCGCCGCA
The DNA here is from genome assembly GCA_964595105.1 of uncultured Bifidobacterium sp. Taxonomy (GTDB): domain Bacteria; phylum Actinomycetota; class Acidimicrobiia; order Acidimicrobiales; family Ilumatobacteraceae; genus UBA668. The sequence continues at coordinate 6,859 of CAZQPJ010000103.1, read as the reverse complement.
GCATCCACACTCTCACCCACCACGAACGCCACGATCCGCTGGCCGAGGTCGTCGTCCGGTAGGCCCACCACCGCCGCCTCGCTCACCGAGGGGTGAGCCAGCAGGGCAGTCTCCACTTCGCCCGCACCCACCTTGAATCCGCCGGTCTTGATGATGTCGGTCGACTGACGCCCGACGATGCGGTGGAAGCCAGTCGAATCGCACACCGCCACGTCACCCGTGCGGAACCAGTGGTCGACGAACGACTCGGCAGTTGCATCCGGCCGACCGAGATACCCGTCGAACAGCGTGGCGCCGCGCACCTGCAGTTCACCGAGCGTCTCCCCATCGAGCGGCACCGCTTCCCCATCGTCACCCACCAGGCGTGCCTCCACACCGTCGACCGTTGTGCCCACCCAACCGGGCCGGCGTTCACCGTCGGCCCTGGTGCTGAGGGTGATGAGCGTCTCGGTCATGCCGTAGCGCTCAACCGGCGAATGGCCCGTGAGTTCGCTCAGCCGTTCGAAGACCGGCACGGGCAGTGGAGCGCTCCCCGAGACCAGGAGCCTCGCAGAGGCAAGTGCGGCAGCCATCGATGGCTCGGCGCACACGCGGCTCCAGACGGTGGGAACGCCGAAGAAGAGCGTGCCACCCGCAGCGGCGTACGCCTGCGGCGTCGGGCGGCCGGTGTGCACCAACCGGGAGCCCGCCCGAAGTGCTCCCAGCACACCGAGCACCAAACCGTGCACGTGGAACAGGGGCAGACCGTGCACCAGCACGTCGTGAGGACCCCATCCCCAGGCGGCGGCAAGACTGTCGAGATCCGCGGCGAGAGCCCGGCGCGACAGGATCGCCCCCTTCGGGGGGCCCGTGGTGCCCGAGGTGTACATCACGAGAGCAGGTGCATCCGCCGGCGGCTCGGGCACCGACACCCCTCCGTCGAGGGGCGGCGGCAGCGCGGCAGCACCGGAGTTGCGAAGAATGTGGTCGCGCTCGAGCGGCCCGGCGTCGGGCGGGATCGGCACCACGGGAACGCCGGCCATGAGTCCGGCCACCACGGCGACCACCGTGTCGAGGGTGGGCGTCGCGTCGAGGGCCACCGACGACAGCCCCACGAGTGCGGCGGCCTGTTTCGATGCGCGTTGGCCGAGTTCGTCCCACGACACCGCCTCCCCCGCCACCGACACCGCCGCAGGGTGATCACCGAACCGGCCGACGAGCGCCGGCAGGAGGTCCATCAGCGGGCGCTGGCGACCGTGTCGGCCAGTCGCCGGAGGAACTCGGCGAACACGCCGTTCAGCCGACGCCGGTCACCGGTGGCCAGGAGATCCATCACCAGTCCCGTGAACGCCGCCTTCGCCAATGAGGCCTCCAGCGAGGCGCGTTCGGCGGAGCCGATCTCCTGCGCCAGGTGCACCTCGGCTTCGTGTCGCCACACGCCGATCTGGTTGGCGCGGACGTCGCCGGCCAGGCCGGTGATCCGCGTGTCGAGCGCGGCCGCTTCATAGTTGAGCCGCACCATGGCGAGGTGCTGCTCCGACTCGTTGATCCATCGCCACCAGCGACGGTAGAGGTCGACCATCGTGAGGTTCGGGTTGCGGGCCAGCCAGCCGTTCTGCACTTCGATCTGCACGTCCATCGCCCGTTGCAGCGCCGCCGCGACCAGTTCCTCCTTGGAACCGAAATGGTGCACCAGACGGTTGATGCTCACGTCGAGCGCCGCCGCCATGGGCCGCAACGTCGCCTGCGCCAGGCCGTGGTCGGCCAGGTAGAGGACGATGCGATCGAGCAGCTCCTGACGGCGCTCGAGGTCGGGGGTGCGGGCCACGGGCGTGACCCTAGTGGGTGCGTGTCACAGACCCGAGAGTGCGACGGCAGCGAGCGACACGATGGCCACCAATGCCCAACTGGCCAGACCGAGCATGAGCGGCCTCCCGCCCACCGCACGCAACTTGCGCAGGTTGACGTTGCTACCGAGGCCGACGAGCCCCATCCCGAGCAACACGGTCTCGATGTCCTTGATGTGCGCGAGCCACGAGGTGGGCACCGCACCGGTCGATCGGATGCCCACCGCCACGAGGAAGAGGAGGATGAACAGGGGCAGGACGGGCGGTCGCTTCGCGCCCGCTACCACGGCGTCACCGAGACGTCGACGAGCCGACACCGCCACTCCCGCCAGCAACGGGGCGAGCATTGCCACTCGGGTGAGCTTCACCACCGTGGCCTTGCGCAACGACACATCGCCGTGGGTGGACGCCGCTGCCACCACCTGACCCACATCGTGCACCGATGCACCCACCCAGGCACCGAACTGCGTGGCAGTGAGGTGCAGCAGCGTGCCGAGCGTCGGCAGCACCACGATGGCGAGCGTTCCGCACAGGGTCACCAATGCGATCGAGTAGGCGATCTCCTCGTCGTCGGCACCGGCGAACGGCTCGACGGCAGCAATGGCGGATGCGCCGCAGATGCTGTAGCCGGTGGCCATCAGCAGGCCGAGCGATGGGGGAAGACCGAGCCGGCGCGCCAGCCACTGCGTGCCGAAGAACGTGGCGATCACCACCGCCACCACTGCGACGAGTGCCGGAAGGCCGAGCGTGCGGATCTCGTCGAACGAGAGCCGGAAGCCGAGCACCACGATGCCCGCCCTCAACACCTTCTTGGCGGCGAATCGGAGCCCCGGCACCAGTACCGCCTCGATGCGGCCGAAAGTGGCGCCGATGATGCCGAAGCCGACAGCGATGACGTGTGGCGACACCACACTGACTCGTCGGTGCACCACGACGCCGACGATGGCCACCGCCAACGCGAGCGCGAGTCCTGGCAGCAGCGTTCTCACACGACTCGTCATGCCACCACTCCCCCCTCGATGACGGTGTGGACCAACGGTACGCCGGGCCGGTAGACGACATGCGTGTACGACGGCGCGTCGAGCACCACCAGATCGGCGCGCATACCGGGAGCAAGTCCGCCGACATCGGAGCGCCGTAGTGCGGCAGCGCCACCACGGGTGGCTGCGGCGATCGCCTCGTCGGCAGTCATCCGCATGTCGCGAACGGCAAGCGCGATGCAGAACGACATCGAGGTCGTGTAACTGCTGCCCGGGTTGCAGTTCGTCGCAATGGCCACGGTGGCGCCTGCGTCGATCACCCGCCGTGCGTCCGGATACGGCTGCCGAGTGCTGAAGTCGGTGGCGGGGAGGAACGTGGCCACGGTGGAACTGCCGGCGAGCGCCTCGACATCCGCGTCGGAGAGGTAGGTGCAGTGGTCGGCCGAGGCGCACCCCATCTCCACCGCCAACTGCACTCCGGGTCCGTGACCCAACTGATTGGCGTGCAGCCGCAGGCCGAGCCCGGCGCGACGACCGGCCTCCAGCACGGCTCGCGACTGGTCGACGTCGAACGCGCCGACCTCGCAGAAGCAGTCGATCCACCGCGCATGAGGCGCCGCTGCCGACAGCATGCGGGTGCACACGTACTCGACGTAGTCGTCGGCGCGTCCGGCGAACTCCTCCGGCACCACGTGGGCCCCGAGGAAGGTCGTGTCGTGGGTGAAGTGCTCGGCCACGCCGAGACAGCGGGCTTCGTGCTCCGCGTCGAGGCCGTAGCCCGACTTGATCTCGAGCGTGGTGATGCCCGCCCTGCGTGCTTCGATGCGGCGGGCGGCGGCGAGGTGTTCGAGGGTCGCGGTGGACGCCGCACGGGTGGCGGTCACCGTGGTGCGGATACCGCCCGCCGCATAGGGCTGGCCGGCCATGCGGGCGGCGAACTCGTCGCTCCGGTCACCGGCGAAGACCAAGTGGGTGTGGCTGTCGACGAAGCCGGGCAGCACGCACCGGCCCGCAGCATCGACACGACGATCCGCGGTCATTCCCGCGGCACCCACGGCCACCACGCGATCGCCGTCGAACACCACCGCTGCGTTGTGGCGCACACCGAGTGGGCCGTCGCCGAGCGTGGGGTCGTTGGTGACGAGCAGGCCGATGTTGTCGACCACCGTCGTGGTCATCGTGTGACCGCCGCGATGCTTGCCGCAAGGGCGGCCGGCACGTCGAAACCCGTGTGCGCTCCATCGCGCACCACCTGCCGACCGGCCACCACGACATGTGTGACGTCGGCCGCGGACGCAGCGAAGACGGCAGTCTCCAACACGGAATCGGCCGACGACCCTGCGGTGCGCACCGACGACAGCGTCACTGTCACGAGGTCGGCGACAGCGCCGGGTTGCAGCACGCCTGCAGTGTTCCACCCGAGCGAGGCGTGGCCGCGCACCGTCGCAGCCTCCAGCAGGGAGACGGCCCCGTGGCTGCCACGCTGGCGAGCGGCGAGTCGTTCGTCGAGTTCCACACCACGCGCTTCCTCGAACAGGTCGACCACCGCATGCGAATCGGAGCCGAGACTGAGGTGGGCGCCCGCCGACACCAGTGCCGTGGTGGGGCCGATGCCGTCCGCGAGGTCTCGTTCGGTGGTGGGGCACATGCACACGGTGCAGCGCGCCGTGCCGAGCACACCGACGTCGTGGTCGGTGAGGTGCGTCGCGTGGACAGCGGTGAACGCCTCGTCGACCAGACCGTGGTGGTGCAGCAGCTCCGTGGGGGTGGTGCCGTACGCGGCGACGCACTGCTCGTTCTCCGCAGGTTGCTCCGAGACGTGTGCATGCACCACTGCCGACCGGGCCGACGCCCACTCGCGCACAGCGGCCATCGACGCGGGGTCGACGGCGCGCACCGAGTGCACTGCTGCGCCGAGCACGGCATGGGGTGCGCCGACGAGCGACATCGCGTCGACCCGAGCCGCCCAGTTGTCGGCGCTGCCGTCACTGAAACGACGCTGCACCTCGTTGGGTGCCACTCCGATGCCTCCATGGAGGTAGAGGGTGTCGAGCAGCGTGATTCGCACGCCTGCCGCTGCGGCAGCCGCCACCACTGCCTCGCTCATCGCATTCGCGTTCGCGTACGGCACACCGCCCGGGCCATGGTGGAGATAGTGGAACTCGCCGACCGCTGTGACACCGGCCAGCACCATCTCGCCGTACACCGCCCGGGCGAGTTCGAAGTAGGTGTCGGGCGTGAGGCGCCCGGCCACCGAGTACATCTGGTCGCGCCATGTCCAGAACGAGCCCGTACCCACCTGTGTGCGGCCGCGGAGCGCGCGGTGGAAGGCATGACTGTGGGCATTGGCGAGACCGGGCAGCGTGAGGCCCGCCAGCCGCACGGCGTCGGCGGGGCACTCGACACCCGGCTCCACCGCCACGATGCGATCACCCGTGGTCTCGATGAGCACCGACGGTCGGGCAGCGTCGCCACCGACCCACGCCCATTCGCACCAGTACCGGGGCACTACGAGCCGACCCTGGCGACGAACTCGGTGATGCGCTCGATGAAGGCGGCACGGTGGTGCTTCTCGAACTGCTCCCAGGTGGTGAGCGTGCGAGTGTCGGCGACGCGGTCGAGGAACAGGAGGCCGTCGAGGTGGTCGAGTTCGTGCTGGAAGGTGCCCGCCGTGAGGCCACGCTTCTCCTCGACGTGCTGGTGGCCGTCGCGGTCGAGATACGTGACTCTGATGTTCACGTGACGCAGCACGTTGCCACGCATGTTCGGCACCGACAGACAACCCTCGTTGATGTCGACCATCTCGTCGTCGAGGAACTCCACCACCGGGTTCACCACCACGGTCAGCGGGATGCGCGGCTTGTACGGGTACCGCGGGTTCTCGTTCACCTCGATGGTCGCGATGCGCACGAGTTCACCGATCTGCGGCGCGGCGATGCCGGCGCCGTTCGCCGCGCGCATCGTGTCGATGAGGTCGTCGATGAGTTCCTGCATCTCGGGCGAAGCGAGTTCCTCGGGCGACACGACGCGGCTCACCTCGCGCAGCAGCGGGTCTCCCACGTGCAGGATCGGGCGAACGGTCATGCGGCCTCCCAGAGGACCGGGAAGAGCGGGTGGTCGAGCGGCGAGCCATCGGCGAGTTCGTCGACGAGGCCCGCGAAGGGCGGCGAGGTGGTCCAGGGACGCACCACGTGCACCATGTCGTCACCGAGGAAGCGAACCGACAGCACACGCCGACGTCCTGGACCGCTGACACCACGGGAGGAGTGCAGCGTGAGCATGTGGAAGAACACGGCATCACCCGGCTCCATCGCCCATTCGATGATCGCGAACCTCCCGTCGCCCTCGATGTCGGGAAGTTCGGCCAGTGCTCCATCGGGGAACCACTTGGCCTGACCGTCGAGGAACGACCGAGGCATGAACCACGGCCCGAGGTGCGACCCCTTCACCAGTCGCAGCGTGCTCTCCGCCGGCACCGGGTCGACCGGGCACCACATGCTGATGTTCATCCGGCCGGCCACGTTGTAGTACGGCTGGTCCTGGTGCCAGGGCGTGTGCTGCCGGGTGCCGGGCTCCTTCACCAGCACATGGTCGTGGTAGAGGCGTACACGCTGTGCGCCCATCAACTCACCGGCGATCGCTGCCGCCGGCGACTCGCGGATGAAGCGCTCCATGGCCGGCAGTCGTTGCCACGAGCAGAAGTCCTCGATGAACGCCCCGTCGTCGGCGGCACTGGCGCGCTTGGCCAGCGGTGACAGTTCGGAGAGGTTCGCGTCGATCGCCTCACGCGCCAACGCGACATCGATGGGGGCGAATGCCCCACGCACGCACACCGCGCCGTCGCGCCAGAAGTCGCCCTCGACGTGCATCAGTCGCCCTCGCGCATCGGAATGCGCACACCCCGCTCGGAGGCCACCTCGACGGCCCGGTCGTAGCCGGCATCGGCGTGACGGATGACGCCCATGCCGGGGTCGGAGAGCAACACCCGCGACAACTTCTCGGCGGCGAGGTCGGTGCCGCGGGTCCACTCGCGGACGGTCCGCGGATAGCCCG
>CAZQPJ010000102.1:0-8334 GCA_964595105.1 uncultured Bifidobacterium sp. | reverse complement strand
CGCGATCAGCCGCAGGATCTGCTTGTCGCGGCTGTCCTTCGCGGTGATGTCCTTGGCATCGTCGTAGAAGGTGCCGAGGGCGGCGACCGCACTGACGAGCATCCCCATCGGATGGGCGTCGTAGTGGAAACCATCGACGAAACGCTTGCGCATGTTCTCGTGGATGAAGGTGTGGTGGGTGACGTCGTGCGTCCACTTCGCCAACTGCTCAGTGGTGGGCAACTCGCCGTTGAGAAGGAGGTAGGCGACCTCGAGGTAGGTGCTCTTCTCTGCCAGCTGCTCGATGGGGTAGCCGCGGTATCGGAGGATTCCGGCATCACCGTCGAGGTAGGTGATGGCGCTCTTGCAGGCGGCGGTCTGCATGTAGGCCGGGTCGTAGATGAACAACGCGGGGTCGAGTTCCCTCACTGCCGAGGCGGGAAACACGCCTCCGCTGATCGGAACGGTGACCGTCTTCCCGGTGCGGTCGTCGGTGATGGTGATGGTGTCGGGCATGTTGTTCCCTTCGATGACACGGATGCAGACGGGGCTTTCTCCCCGAGCGACGACACTAGCGGGAGAGGTCGCGGACTCGCCTCATGCGAGAGCCCCTACAGCGGCGAATTGTCGTGCGGTCGCGATGGGAGATGCTCTCGCTTGTCGGCGAGTGCAGCGAGGGCCTCGGTGATCACTCGTCTCGTCTCGGCCGGCTCGATGACCGCATCGACGTAGCCGCGTTCGGCAGCCACGTAGGGATTGAGGAGGCGTTCCGAGTAGTCGCGTTCGAACTCTGACCGTTCCTCGGGTGTGGCGCGCCGCTGGAGGATGGCGGCCGCCTGGCCGGCACCCATCACGGCGAGTTCGGCCCATGGCCACGCAACGCACAGGTCGTTACCCATCCGCTTCGAGTCCATCACGATGTACGCGCCGCCATAGCTCTTGCGGAGGATGACGCAGATGCGCGGCACGGTGGCGCGGCCGTAGGCGAACACCAACTGGGCGCCATGGCGGATCATGCCTCGCCACTCGAGGTCCTTGCCCGGGTAGAAGCCCGGAGTGTCGACCAAGGTGATGACGGGAAGGTTGAAGGCGTCGCAGAACGCCACGAACCGTGCTGCCTTCTGCGACGCGGGAATGTCGAGCGTGCCGGCCAACGCCAGCGGCTGGTTGGCGACGATGCCCACCGGTTGGCCGCCGACGGTGGTGAAGGCAGTGACCACGTTGGCCGCCCAACGAGCGCGAACCTCCAACATGTCGCCGTCGTCGGCGAGGCTGCGGATGATGTCGCGGACGTCGTAACTGCCCGTCGACGACGACGGAATGACCTGGCCGGCTTCCGGTGTGGGTCGAGTCGGGTCGTCATCGGTGGCGCGGAGAGGCGGTTCCTCATCGTTGTGCTGAGGGAGGTAGTCGAGGAGGAGCCCGACCAACTCGATGGCGGCATCGAGGTCGGACGCAACCAGCGACGTGGCTCCCGAGTAGCGGGCGTGGCTGGCGGCGCCGCCCAGTTCGGCGTTGTCGATCGCCACGCCGGTGAACTCGGCCACCATCGTCGGACCGCTCACGAAGGCGTAGGCACGCTCCGTCATCACCACATGATCGGCGATGCCGAGCAGCAGGGCAGGCCCCGACACCGCCGGGCCATCGACCACGAACAGCGTCGGCACCACGCCCGAGCACTCGGTGAGTGCCTTGGCGGCGCGCCCCCACCCGTGCAGTGCGGCGAAGCCCTCGACGATGTCGGCTCCGCTCGAGCGCATCACGACGATGAGCGGCAGCCGTGCGGCCAGCGCCGTGACGGCGGCGTGCTCCAGCGTCGACGACGAGTCGCTGGTGAGCGCTCCCTTGCGGTCGGAGGCGTCGACGTCGACCCATACCACCTCGCGGTCGTTGAAGGTGCGAACTGCGGCACGGATGGTGCCCGGTACTCGGTTGCGCAGCGCGACGTCGACCATCGCCGCGAGACTAGACAGATCGACCGAGAGGGAATGCCTCGGTGCCGACATAGACACCGGGTTGCTTGGCGCCCTGCGTGGCGACGACCTCGCGCAGCACGACCCCCAAGGCCCTCGTGGGGGCCGACGGAGAGGGGCGCCGACGCTGTACCCACGCCACCACTCGGCGAGGCATCTCCGGAATCGTGACTCGCTTGAAGTCGCCGCGGAGCCACCGTGGAACCGACGTGGCCGGCACGATGGCGGCACCGAAGCCCTCGAAGGCGAGCGACGTGAGGAGGCGGACGCCGTCGATCTCCACTTGTGGCTGGAGTTCGACGCCGACACCCGAGGCGGCTCGGTCGATGACACGGCGCAGCGCCGTGCCCAGGGGAGGCAGCATCAGCGGCTCGGCCGCAAGTTCGGCGAGCGTGATGGAATCGAGTCTGGAGAGGTGGTGCTTCGTGTGCACCAGTAGCACGAGGTCCTCGGCGAACAGCGGGTCAACCTGCACTTCCGGATCGTCGACGGGAAGGTGGACGATGGCGCCGTCGAGGTGTTGCGACACGACGCGAGGTACGAGGTTGGTGGTGTTCCCCTCGTGGACGGTGAGGTGGACACCGGGGTGCTGACGGCTGAGCTGGGCGAGCAGTTGGGGGAGGAGCCACCGTGCGGTGGTGCCGATGACACCGAGGCGCGAGTCGCCACGCACCTCGTCGCCACGGGATGCCATCTCGGCGGCGATGCCATCGAGCTCGTGGAGCACGCGCCGCGCTTTCTCGACCACCACCACGCCCTCGTCGGTGAGGCCGCCGCGTTGGCGGTCGACGAGCACCACGCCGAGTTCACGCTCGAGCCGTGAGATGTGGCCGCTCACGTTGGACTGCACTGTGTAGAGCGCCCTCGCCGCGGCCGAGAACGACCCGTGATCAGCGATCGCGACCAGCGTGGTGAGCTGTCGAAGATCCATCACGAAAAACGATAGCGACTATCTTTCCGAACAACTTGCAAGATTGCTTGTTCACGTGCATACTTTCACATGTTCGGTGTGAATCAACCCCCAATGATTCACTCGGCAAGAACCCTTCAACAGGTGGTTCCCCCAAACCACGGGTTCCAGGTTGAGAGGCCCCGCTTCCCCAAGCGGGGCCTTTCCCGTTTCCCGGCACCACTTCGAGCCCTAGGCTCTCCGCCATGACCGATGCCGCCGGCGCCGCATTCTTCGACCTCGATCGCACCCTGCTGGCCGGCGCCTCGGGTGAGGTGTTCTCGAGGGCGATGCGTGAGGCGGGCCTCGTCAGCCGCTCGATTCCGGGTGAGGGACTGCTCTACAAGCTGTTCAACACCGTGGGGGAGACCCTTCCGAGCATGGCGTTGGCGCGGCAAGCCGTCACTCTCGCCAAGGGACGCTCCCGGCGCTCCGTGCAGCAGGCCGCAGCGCATGCCGCCGAGGGCCTCGCTGCGATGGTGCAGCCGTTGGCAGCGCCGCTGTTCGCCGAGCATCGACGCGCCGGCCGCAGGGTGGTACTGGCGACCACCACCCCCTACGACCTCGTGAAACCTCTCGCCGACCTGCTGGGCCTCGACGACGTGGTGGCCACCCGGTACGGGGTGAATGCAGATGGCACCTACGACGGCACCATCGCCGGTCCGTTCGTCTGGAGCACCGGCAAGTTGGCGGCGGTTCGCGAGTGGGCTGCGGCGAACGGAGTCGATCTGGCGGAGAGCTTCGCCTACAGCGACAGCGTCTACGACACGCCCCTGCTCTCGGCAGTGGGCAACCCGTTCGTGGTGAACCCCGACCCTCGCATGATGCTCATGGCCGCTGCCCGTCGATGGCCCACCATCGACCTCTCGGCGAGCGCTCCCGAGGGCGAGTCGACGCTCGCCGCCATGCCGCGCATCCCCGTCATCAACATGGAACTGCAGCGGCTTGCGCTCAGTTTCGTGCATCCGATGCTGTTCCCCTCCGTGAAGTTCGAGATCACCGGTACCGAGCACATTCCGGTCGATGGCCCGGCGATCATCGTGGGGAATCACCGGAGTTACTTCGATCCGGTTGCCATCGCGATGGCCATCGCCAGAACCGATCGAACCGTGCGGTTCCTTGGCAAGAAGGAAGTGTTCGATGCGCCCGTGGTGGGGCAGATCGCCACGGCGATGGGGGGCATCAGGGTCGACAGGGGCACCGGCAGTGATGCCCCACTGCGCGCCGCGGCGGAGGCGCTCGAACGCGGCGACATCGTTGCGTTGATGCCCCAGGGCACCATCCCCCGTGGTCGCGCGTTCTACGACGCGAAACTGAAGGGCCGATGGGGCGCGGCTCGCCTGGCAGCGATCACCGGCGCCCCGGTTATTCCCGTCGGCCTCTGGGGCACCGAGAAGGTGTGGCCGCGCTCGGCGCGGGTTCCGAACATGCTGAACGTCGTGACGCCGCCGCTGGTGACGGTCACCGTCGGGCCGCCCGTACCGCTGAAGTTGAAGAGTCCCGACGCCGACACGAAGCGCATCATGCAGGCCATCACCGAGCTGCTGCCGCCGGAGAGCCGGGAGCCCCACGAGCCGACGGAGGCCGAGATTGCGTTGGCCATGCCGCCCGGAGCCAAGGGTGACGGTGCGAACGAGTCGCGCCGGCGCCCCGGTAGCGACTGAACTTCAGCCCTTCTTGGGTGGGCGAGGCAGGAAGGCGCTGGTTCGGGCGACGTACTCCGCATAGCCGGGCTTGCGTTTGCCGAGTGACTTCTCGAGCAGCACCACGCCACTCACCCGGCGCAGGAGCACGGTCATCAGCGCAGCGCCGAGGAGGCCCCAGCGTCCGGTCGTGGTCTCGGCGGCGACCAGCGCGATGCCCCACCACACGCAGGCGTCACCGAAGTAGTTGGGGTGGCGCGTGTACTTCCACAGCCCGCGGTTCATCACCTGACCGCTGTTGGCCGGATCGGCCTTGAAGCGTGCGAGCTGGGCATCGCCCACGACTTCGAAGAACAGGCCGATGGCCCACACCACCACGCCGATGCCGGCCAGCCAGCCGACCGCGGGGCTGGTGGGACCCTGACCGAGCTGCACGCCGAGCGAAACGATGAACATCAGTACGCCCTGCAGACCGAACACGGTGACGAGGCTCACCGCGGGAAAGCGAGAACCCCAGTGCTTGCGCATCGCCCGGTAGCGGAAATCCTCACCCTTCCCGTGATTGCGCCAGAACAGGTAGCCCGCAAGTCGCAGGCCCCACACGGACGTCATTGCCACGAGCAGGTTCTGGCGAGCGGCAACACCGTCGACGCGGAAGCACACGGTCCAGGCGACGAGCACGAAGCCGAGGCCCCACACCACGTCGACGATCGACGCGTTCTTGAGGACGAGGCTCACGAGCCACGTTCCGATCATCAGCACGGCGATGGTGATTGCCGCGGTGGCCATGGCGGTGGAGCTCATCGGGGGCCTTTCTGCTGGAGAAGTGCGTCGACGTCACGATCGACGAGACACCATTGTTCGTCGAGCCAGCGGGTGAATGCCTCACCGGACGGGATCGTGGCGCGGGCGACGCGTCGGGTGTGGAACTGCACGGGGCGCGGGCGCCGCTCGAGGTGGCGGAGGATGGAGCCGAAATTGTCGAGCCCGTCGAAGCCGACGTGCCACGCGAACACCACGTCGGCGGCGCCGTGGCCGTCGACCAATGCCGCGCTGCCGGCAGGCCGAGGCGGCAGCACGTGGCGCAAGATCTCGAGCCGGGCCGCACGCTCGGGATCGCGGTCGCGGAGCTTCTCCATGGCTCGCTCGCGTTTCTGGGCCGTGGCGCGGGTGCCCTCGGGGAAGATGATGGCCACCTCGTCGGGTTCCATGTTCATCGACAACGTGCGCAGCGCCTCGAGCTCCACCCCCGAGTCGGTGGCCTCTCGGTCGAGGAAGTGATTCGGAAGCCGGTTCCCCACGATGTCGAGGCACGGGTCGAGCAGGAGCTCGCGCTTCAGCACGTAGCGCGGGTTCATGCGCGCCACCGACGTGACCACCCATGCGCTCAACAACGAGTCGGCGAGACTGGCATGGCGACACAGCATCACGGCGGGTCCGGGGGTGAGATGTCGGGCATCCGTGGCCTCGACCGTGATGCCCGTGGTGCACCGCAGCGCTCGCATGAGGTTGGCCGCCCACCAGCGCTGGAGGCGGTAGTGCGCAGGGCGGTTCCACGCCCGTCGGGTGAGCCACAGCCAGAAGGAGACGACGACCCCGGCCGACTCGAGCCAGGTCCAGCACAGCCCGAAGAGCAGGAGCCGTGCGGTCGGCAGCCGGAACTTGCCGCGCGCCACGTCGAACAGCGCCGCCAGCGGCAGCCACGCAGGCAGCAGCACCAGCAGCAGCAGGGCGGCAAGGAACAGGGCGGGGACGCTGCGAAGTCGACGCCGAGCAGTGCTCACACGGCCAACCCTACGTGACGTCAGTGATGGAAGCGGTCGACCAGCGGTGCATATCGGTCGAGTGTGGCGAGTGCCGCATCACGGTCGAGTGCGGGCAGGCCGAGTGCCACGAATGACGTTCCAATGGAGGCGAGGTGCTCGAGGTGCTCGGCCTCGGGTTTCGGGGCGAACACACCGAGTTGCAGCGTCGAGGGGTCACGGCCGGCATCGGCTGATGCCTGCTGCAGTTCCACCCACTTGTCGTCGATCGGGAACCTGCCCTCGATGGGCATCCAGGCGTCGCCGTATTCGATGATGTGCCGGTAGTGCAGGGGAGTGGGGGAGGCGCCCACCACGATGGGCGGGTGGGGTGACTGCACCGGCTTGGGCCAGCTCCAGCTCTTCTCGAAGTTCACGAACTCACCGTGGAACTCGGCCTCGTCATTCGCCCAGATCTCCTTGCAGGCCAGCACCTTCTCGCGCACCAGCTTTCGGCGGCGGCGGATGTCGACCCCGTGCGATTCCATCTCCTCGTGGTTCCACCCGAAGCCCACGCCGAACAGCACACGGCCGTTCGAGATGAAGTCGAGCGAGGCGACCTCCTTCGCCAGCCAGATGGGGTCGCGCTGGGCGACAAGCGTGATGCCGGTGCCGAGTTTCAACGAGGTAGTGGCACCTGCGATGGCGGCAAGGGCGACGAACTGATCGTGGGTGCGCCAATACTCCTCCGGCAGGGGCGGAGCCCCCTCGCGGCCACCCCACGGTGAACGCCGGCTGACCGGAATGTGCGAGTGCTCAGGGAACCACACGGCGTCGAAGCCGCGGGCCTCCGCCTCGCGGCCGAGCTCGACGGGTTGGATGCCCCGATCGGTGGGGAAGATGACGAGTCCGATGCGCATGTGCCGGACTCTACGCGGCCCGATGGCGCGTCAGGCGCCGAGTTCTGGCCCGTCGAAGCGGTCGACAGTGGTGAACGAGGTCACCGGGTTGCGGCGCAGTTTGGTGTTCTGGTGCACGGGCACGCCGATGAACAGGGTCGCCACCAGCGCATGGTGCTCCGGTAGGCCCAGCACCGGCGCTGCCTGGGCTTCGGCGCGTGACAGGAACGTGGTGAGCACGCCGCCGAGCCCGCGGGCCCGGGCTGCCAGCAGGATGCTCCAGCAGAACGGATAGATGCTGGCACCGCCCACCACGGGTGGTCGGTGCTCCGCGTTGCCATCCATGATGGCGATCTTCGTGAGGTCGGCTGCCACGGCCAGCACCACCGGTACCGACTGGATGTCGTCGATGAGCGCGTTGGGAACGGCCACCGGCGGATCGCCGGTGGAGCGGCCGAACGCGAACGCTCTCCGACCGGCTCGCTGTGCCCCTTGGTACTCCTCCCAGACGGGTCGCATCAACCGGGCGATGTCGGCGCGGACGTCGGTCGACTTCACCACTGCAACCCGCCATGGCTGCTGGTTGCCACCACTGGGCGCGAAACGCGCGTCGTCGAGAATGGCCGCCACCGTGGCGTCGTCGACCGGGTCGGCGGTGAAGCCACGTACCGCGCCGGTGGTGCGCAGCGCCTCGACAGCGTCCACTACTTCTGGCTCTCCGCCACCTTGCGACGCACCACGTTGAGGGCGGAGCCAGCCTTGAACCACTCCACCTGCTCGTCGCTGAAGGTGTGCTTGCCCTCGAAGTCGATGGTGCTGCCATCGGGTTTCACGATCTGGCAACGCACGTTGCGGCCGGGCACGGGCGGGAGGTCGAGCACGTTGATGCGGTCGTCCTCGCCGATGAGCTCGTAGAGGTCGGGGGCGGCGAAGGTGAGCGGCACGAGGCCCTGCTTCTTGAGGTTGGTCTCGTGGATGCGGGCGAAGCTGCGGGCGAGAATCACCACGCCTCCGCGGAATCGGGGCTCCATCGCGGCGTGCTCGCGGCTGGAACCCTCGCCGTAGTTGCGGTCACCGATGGCCACCCAGCGAACACCGGCCTCGCTGTACTTCTTGGCGAGGTTCGGGTAGCTGTCGGTGGATCCGTCG
>CAZQPJ010000101.1:0-8493 GCA_964595105.1 uncultured Bifidobacterium sp. | reverse complement strand
TGCCGTCGGCGTTGGTGCGGGCGACGGTCTCGGTGAGCATCGAGTGGCCGAAGCGGTAGACGGCGTGGGCGAACTCGGCGGTGATGGCCGGGTCGCTCGACGGGTCGTAGGCGTCGAACAGGTTCACGGCGGGCTGGATGGCCCGGGCGAACTCGCCGAACACGATGTGCTGGTACTCCATCTCATTGACGAACTTGGCGGCCTGGAAGATGCGCTCGCCGTTCCACGAGCCGTCGGGCAGCTTCCACACCGGAAGAGCCGCCAGCGACGTGCCGGGCAGGGTGGGAATGAACTCCTCGAGCTGCTGGACGAGGCCGTTGTGCTCGCTGTGGAAGATCTGGTGGATGGTGGTGAGCCCGATGTTCTCGTTGCAGCGTCCGTCGCCGCAGATGAAGTGCTTGCCGAGCATCTCGTCGTCGTACGTGCCGGGCAGGTTGTCGTCGGTGGTGCCCTGGTTGGTGTCGGGGGTCTGGCGGACTGCGGGGGTCGCCGGGTTGTTGTCGTTGTCCCAGGTGCCGGGGGCAGCGTGGTGGGCGATGTCGTCGAGGAAGGCGCGGCCGGCGTTGAGGGCGGCCACGGCCTGCGGCGACACCGGGTTGGCCGGGTCGCCCTCCACGAGGCCACCGTTGGCGGTGACGAGCTGCGGGTAGCCGTTCGGGCCGGGGAGGAAACGGCCGTAGGCGTCAGTGAGGATCAGCGGCACGTTCAGCACGTCGAAGTCGCTCAGCGCGATGCCCAGCAACGTGCTGGCCTGCGCCTTCACGTCGCTCCAGTTGCCGATGGCGCCGTTGGGGCCCTCGAGGAGGCGGCCGGTCGCCACCGGCTTGCCGGCAGCGTTGAGGCGGTACTCACGCAGGAACACCTGGTGCGACGGGTGCGAGGTGTAGGTCTGGTTGTTGTCGATGTAGGGGGTGACGAGGTTCTTGGCATCCTTCACATCGTCAGCGGTGCCGAGCACACCGTCGGCACCGGGCTGGTTGGTGCCGCGGGTGAGCACCATGAAGTTGCTGGGGCTGCCGGCCTTGTAGAGCGGGTCGTCGGCCTTCAGCGGCACGAACACCGTGCCGCTGCCACCCTTCTGGGTGAGGTCGAGGCCGTGGTCGAAGAACTGGCCGAAGAGGGTGAAGAGCGAGTTGTACGACGCCGAGAATCCGGCGTCGGGCGCCACGTTCGGCAGTGTGTACTGCACGATGTTGGGGGTGGCGGGGTTGCGGTCGTGGTCGACCACGACGGCACCGGCGCCGAAGCCATGGCCCACGGTCTCGGCGGCAGCTGCGGCAGCGGCGGGGTTGTGCTCGGTCTGGTCGCTGATGAGGTTGCTGATGAGACGCGGGTCGCCGTCGACGACGAAGCCGTTGTTCTGGGCGTACGAGGTGGCATCGCCGACCTTCTTGGGGCCCGGGCCGTCCGGGTCGAAGAACAGCGGGTCTGCACCGTCGAACCGGGGGGTGGTAAGACGCGGGAAGACCCGGTCGGCCGATCCGTAGAGCGCCTTGCCCGACACCAGGTTGTTGTTCTGGCCGTTGGTCTGGCGGAGGCCGTACGGAAGGGCCGTGTTGATGATCTGGTTGGGGCACGCCAGCGCGTTCGTGAGCGCCTGTGGCGACGTGCACAGGGTGCCCGTGCCGTCGGGGTGCGCCTCGGCGATGAGGATCTGCTGGTAGATGAACTCGATGTCGGACTGCGTCAGTTCGATGCGAGTCGGCACGGCAGGCCGGGCGAACTGGGCGGAGGCCGTCGTGGCCTGCCCGACCAGGGCGAATGCCCCGCTGACGAGGATGGCGAGGGCCACCGCGCCGGCAATCGACCGACGGGCGGCAAGACGGCCACGGAGCGAGGCGTTGTTCAAATAGGTTCCCACGGGTCGCACCATAAGGATGCAGTTCGTGGATGCCCAGCGAACGTGTACTGAATAGGTCGCACGACCTAAGCACTACGACCAAGGTCGTACTCCTGCGTCCTTCGTCGTACACGACGGCCGCCGCCCACCCTTGCCTGCTCTGTTGGTAGATTCGGCGACCGACATCCCGGAGCGTTCGTGAACACCCGCAGGCCCTCGAGTCCGCCGCCGCGGCGGAGACAGCCCCCGCCACCCAACCCGCTGAAGAAGTGGACCCCGGCCATCGCCGCCGGGGCGGTGCTGCTCGTGGTGGCCCTGGTGGGTTTCTCCGGGGGTTCGGACGACACGGGAGGGCCGGCCCCGTCGGCCACCGGCACCACCACCCCGGGAACGCCCGTGGTGACCGGCCAGCCGGTGGTGATTCCCACCGATCCGGGCATCCAGAAGACGCAGCTCAGCCAGACGCTGCGAAAGGGAATGTTCGGCGATGAGGTGAAGGCGATGCAGCAACGCCTGAAGGACTTCGGTTTCGACCCGGGCCCGGTCGACGGCCAGTTCGGCACCGGCACGCAGCAGGCGGTGTGGGCGTTCGAGGGCCTGGTGCTGCAGCGTCCGTACACGGAGCAGACCGGGAAGCTCACGAACGACGACTGGCAGATCATGCAGGACGCCATCGTGTTCGGACCCCGTCGGCCCGAGGCGCCGGGGCATACGCATGTGGAGATCTACCTCGACCTGCAGGCGCTGATCGTGTTCACCGACGGCAAGCCGGCGCTCATCACCCACATCTCGTCGGGCACCGGCGAGAAGTGGTGCGAACTGGTCACCTACGACACCGACCCCAACGGTGTACCGCTGGAGGAACCGCGCAAGGAAGACGTGTGCGGCATCTCGAAGACACCGGGCGGCATCTTCGACATCGACCGCAAGTACGACGGGAATCGGCAGGGGCCGCTCGGCGGTATGTGGAACCCGGTCTACTTCAACTACGGCATCGCCATCCATGGTGCTCGCAACGTGCCGAGCACGCCGGCCTCGCACGGGTGCATTCGGTTGCCGATGTACATCGCCGACTACTTCCCGACGCTCGTCCAGACCGGCCAGTACGTGTACGTGTGGGACGGCAAGAAGGAGCCCGAGGCACAGTCCGAGAAGGACCGCACTCCCATCTTCAACTTCGCGAATCCCGACAGCACCACCACCAGCTCCACCTCGACCACGGTGAAGAGCACCACCACGACGGTGAAGAGCACCACGACGACCTCCGTGAAGCCGACGCCGACAACCGTGAAGAGCACCACGACATCGTCGCCGAGCCCCTAGGGCACGTCAGGGGATTGCGGAGCGGCACACGTTGAGGCCGCCCAGCACGCCGGTGCGGAACGCATCGATCTTCTCGAAGGCGCTGCCCAGCACATCGGTGTCGGTGTGCTCGTCGCTCCGGTCGATTGCCGTGGTGATGGCCTCGTCGAGGTCACCCGCCGACAGGACCAACTGGTCGACGCGGTTGCGGGGGATCGGTGGGACGATGTAGCCGACCCACGAACCGGTGAGACAGTCGTCGAACAGCGCTCGCGACTCACCGCTTCGCTTCGACCGGAGAGCGTGTTGAATGGCCTCGCTGTAGGCGTTCGAGATGAGGTAGCCCACGGCCATGTCGCCGCTGAGGGGGTCGGCTGCGAGGCGCGTGCTGTACTCGCGGTCCCAGTGGATGACGTTGTCGTCGGGGCAGTAGACGATGGCCTGTCGAAAGACGGTGTCGGGAAGGCTGGCGCAGTCGGGATACGGCCCGTCGGTGGGGAAGGGTTTCAGCGTCGGCGCCGTGAACGGCACGTTGTTCACCGCGGCGAGGTCGGTCCAGTACGCAGCGAGACTTTGCGGGATCAGGGTGACGATGTCGTTGGGACCCTTCGTGCTGTCGGGCGCCGGGTCGACCATCGGCAGGTTGCCGGCATTCGCATCGCCGTAGTCGAAGGGAATGTTCACCAGCGTGTCGAGGCGCCCGTCGGTGAAGAAGGTCGAGCAGCGGCGGGCGCCGCCCTCGAAGCCGTCCTGGAAGGCTCCCACTCGATCGAAGCCGGTGCCGTGCGCATCGGGGGAGGCGATGCCGCCCGCCTCCACCGGATCGCGCACGTAGATCATCGCCGTCAGGCCGGCCCGCACGGCGGCATCGTCGAAGGGAATGTCGCCCGCCCCGGCAGCGGCGTGCGCCGCCCACGCCCCGGCGAAGCAGTCGGCCTGTTGCTCGAGGAGCACGCTCGGGTGGCTGCCATCGTCGACGCGGGCCTGGATGGCGTGCCCGAACTCGTGGGCCAGCACCACTGCCACCGCGTCGCGGCCGAGCTGCTGCACGAGATCCGGAAGGCCCTGCGCATCGTCGTACGCCATGAAGTCGCCCTCGGAGCAGTAGAAGGCGGTGCCTTGCTGCACGTCCTCGTAGGTCGACTCCGGCGTGCCGCATCCCGGGATGCGTGCCCTCCGTGACGGGTAGGCGGCATAGATGCCACCCTTCAGCGGGGTCCACGGCTGGTCGTAGGTAGCCGGGAACTCGTCGTCCCAGAACGCCTCGATGTCGTTGAAGGCGTGCGTGAGGAAGCCGTCGTACTCGGGATGCTGCGGGCCTTCCTCACCGAAGTCGACGACGCCATCGATGACGTCGTAGGTGGCGGGTGGTGTGGGTTCCTCCGGCGCGGTGGGGCTGGCGCTGTCGGCCGCGCCGCGCGACGCAGTGACGCTGACACCGGCGTCGCGGCCGCACGCGGCGATGCCCACCATCGCGACGGTGACGAGTGCAAGGGTCCGACCGCGCACGGGGCGAGCATAGGGGTGCTCCGGCGGGCAGAATGGTCGGGTGACGCATCTCGCCGATACCGCCGTGTACCTCGACCGTCTGGCTCGCGCTCGCGTGGCCATGGAAGGCGCAGGAGTCGACACCCTGCTGCTGTCGGTGGGTAGCGATCTTCCGTATCTCACCGGCTACGAGGCGATGCCGCTCGAGCGGCTCACCATGCTGGTGGTGCCGCGCGACGGTGAGGCGACACTGGTGATCCCCCGGCTCGAGGCACCGAGGGTGGTCGAACAACCGGGCGTGTTCTCGCTGCGGCCATGGAACGAGACCGACGACCCGGTGGCTGTCGTGGCCGAACTGGCCGGCCGCCCGGGCGTGGCCGCCGTCGGCGACACCATGTGGGCGCGGTTCCTTGTGGAATTGCTGGGTCACTGGCCGTCGACCTCCACCCGTTATGTGCGCAGCACGGTGGTGATGAACGAATTGCGGATGCGCAAGGACGCAGCCGAGGTGGCGGCGTTGCAGGCAGCCGGTGCAGCAGCCGACCGAGTGGCCGCCCAACTGCACGCCGGTGACATTCCACTCGAGGGCCGCACCGAGGCCGAGGTGAGCGCCGACATCTCGGCTCGCCTGCTCGCAGAAGGGCACGACGTGGTGAACTTCGCCATCGTGGCCGCCGGCGAGAACGCTGCGTCGCCCCATCATCACGCAGGCAGCCGTGTGATCCGCCAGGGTGAGATCGTGCTGTGCGACTTCGGCGGCACCATGGCCGGCTACTGCAGCGACATCACCCGGTGCGTCCACCTCGGCACGCCACCCGCGGAGATCACCGACGCGTATGCGGTGCTGCACGAGGCACAGGCTGCGGGCGTGGCAGCAGGTGTGGTGGGGGCGGCCTGCCACGACGTCGACCGTGCCGCGCGTCGAGTGATCGACGCGGCGGGCTATGGCCAGTACTTCATCCACCGAACCGGCCACGGCATCGGCATGGAAGCCCACGAAGACCCGTACATGGTGGAGGGCAACACGCTGCCCATCGCCGCGGGGCACGCCTTCAGCGTGGAACCCGGCATCTACCTGGCCGGTCGATGGGGGATGCGCCTCGAAGACATCGTGGTGGCTGCCGATGCGGGGCCGCTCAGCATGAACGCTGCGAATCACGACCTCGTGGTGCTCGGCTGACACATCCTGCGCGAGGATGAGCCGATGATCACCGAGGAACGGCTTCCCTGGCACCTGAAAGGCGCCTATGCGCCCGTCACCGAGGAGGTCGACGCGTTCGACCTTCCCGTGCGGGGCTCGTTGCCCGAGGGCCTCGACGGTCGGTACGTACGCAACGGGGCGAACCCGCAGAGCGGTCACTCGGTGCACTGGTTCGCGGGCGATGGCATGCTGCACGGCATCCGGCTGCGCGACGGCAAGGCCGAGTGGTACCGCAACCGGTGGGTGCGCACCCGTGCACTCGACGGTGTCGACCGCATGGCGTCCGGTACCTTCGACCTCACGGTCGGTCTCGCCAACACCCATGTGGTGCGGCACGCAGGGCGCATCTTCGCCCTCGAGGAGGGGAGTTACCCGAACGAGGTGACGCCCGACCTCGACACCATCGGACCGTGCGACTTCGACGGACGCCTGCGCACTCCGTTCACCGCTCACCCGCACATGTGCCCCGAGACCGGCGAGATGCACTTCTTCGGGTACGAGCTCGTGAGCGCTCCGTTCATCACGTACCACGTGGTCGACGCCGCAGGTGAGCTGGTGCACACCCAGCCCATCGAGGTCGGCGGACCCACCATGGTGCACGACTTCGCCATCAGCAGGAACTACGCCATCTTCCTCGACCTGCCGCTGGTGTTCGATCTCGACCTCGCCATCAAGGGCACCATGCCGTTCTCCTGGAGCGAGTCGTACGGAGCCCGCATCGGCCTGCTGCGACGCGATCGCTCGGGTGCGGCGCCACGGTGGTTCGACATTCCGCTCTGCTACGTGTTCCACATCATGAATGCGTGGGACGACGGCGCCGACGGTCGCTACGTGTGGCTCGATGCCGGTCGCCACGCCACCATGTGGAACGGCGGGCCCGACAAGTTCGACCCGTGCATCATGTGGCGGTGGCGCTTCGACCTGCTGACCGGCGAGGTGAAGGAGGAAGCGCTCGACGACGTCTCGCACGCCTTCCCGCGCATCGACGATCGCGTCACCGGATTCCGCAACCGCTACGGCTGGGTGGTGGCACCGCGCGACGGCGGTGTGCGCACCGACATGGAGGCGCCGACGGGCATCGTGAAGTACGACCTGCAGACAGGGTCGCGCTCCTTCCACGACTTCGGCCCGACGTCGCTGAGTGGTGAGCCCGTGTTCGTGCCGTCACGGCCCGACTCGGCCGAGGACGAGGGCTACCTCGTCACCTATGTGCTCGACACTGCCACTGCCACCTCGACCTTCGTGGTTCTCGACGCTGCCGACATGGCGGCGGAGCCGATCGCCACGGTGGCGCTGCCCCAGCGTGTGCCGCTCGGCTTCCACGGCAGCTGGTTCGCCGACGAGTGACTCTCAGGCGGCCGGCACGAACTGGCTGTCGTCGGCGGTGGCACCGAAGACCGTGAGTTCGACGCGCACGTCACCGTCGTCGAGCAATGCCATCAGCCCGTTGTCGAGTGCGCAATAGACCGCGGTGCCGTTCGGCACCGGCACGTCGACACATGTCACCGGCTGCTGAGCGATCACATCGGCGCGAGCAACTGCCGGGCCGACCTTCGCCTGTGCGTCGCGCCGCAATCGCTTCGCCGTGTCGGCGGCATAGAACTCCGGCGTGATGCCGATGTTGCTCACCCGCTGCACCTCGAATCCGTTCGCGCACGGTGTGGGAACGTCGACCGAGCATGTCTGCGCCACCGTCTCGGTCTGCAGGAAACGAGTGTTGCCGATCACCACGTTGCGCTTGCCGGGCGTGAGGGTGACCGATGCCGGGTTGGTGGTGTTGCCGTACTTGGTGAGCACCTCGTACATGGCGGTGGCCGGTCCCTTGGTGACCGCATCGAGTTTCCCGAGCACGGCATCGATGGCCGGGTCGCCCACCGGTGTGCCGGCACTGGGAACGGTGGAGTTGGAGAACTGCGGTCGCTTGCCGGTGAAGCAGCCGCTCAGCGCCATCGCACACAGGAACACGGCGAGGGCGGTGCGTCGAGACACGAACGGCGAGCGTACGCCGTGGCGAGTCGGAACGGCCGTCAATCGTTAGCCTGCGCTGCGTGATCCGCCTCGATGCCGCCACCCTGCTGTTGCAGTGGTCGGCGGGAGGATTGTTCTTCCTGTGGTTCACCACACGCGCCCGTGAGGTGGGCATCGGCTACGGCTGGCTGCTGCGCGGCACCTATCTGCTGCTGGCGGCAGGAGCGCTGTTGTGCGGGTTCCGTTTCGGTGTGGTGCCGGTGCGTGAGGGCAGCGCAGCCGCCGTGGTGGTGGCCACCGCCGTGGCGCTCGCCGTGTCGGTGGTGCGGCGCAAGGCCGGTGTGAGCGGTGCCCAGGCGGAGCACGACCGCCGCAGCGAACGGGTTGCCGCGATGACCGGCATCGAGCGCGAGGGTTCAGGGCCGGCGTCGGGTGGCCGTGAGTTCCCGCCGGTGCTCGACCTGGTGGCGCCCGTCGTTGCCATACCTGGTCTGGTGGCCGCTGCGGTCGACGCCGGTGGCAACACCCTCGTGTCGCTGCTGCGCATCGTGGTGGGAGCCGCCTTCCTCGGCGCCGTCACCGACGCCATGTTGCTGGGTCACTGGTATCTGGTGCAGCCGGGCCTTCCCCGCCGCCACCTCAACGAATTGGTGCGTGCACTGGGCATCATCTGGCCGTTCGAAGTGGTGGCAAT
>CAZQPJ010000100.1:0-8503 GCA_964595105.1 uncultured Bifidobacterium sp. | reverse complement strand
TGTCGGGTGATGGAGAGGCGGCGTTGAAGGCGCTCAACGGCATCCTCCTGTTCCGCCGCACCAAGGCCGAACCGGAGGTCGCCCGCGAACTGCCCGACAAGATCGACGAACTCGACCACTGCACCATGACACCCGAGCAGATCGGCCTCTACCAGGCCGTGCTCGACACCCTGATGGCGGAGGTGAACGACCCCGACTCGGCGCCCGCCAAGCAGGGCGCCATCCTCGCTGCCATCACCGCCCTCAAGCAGATCTGCAACCACCCCGCGGCGTATCGCGACGACGGCCTGCCGCTGGCGGGCCGCTCGGGGAAGCTGGCCCGCCTCGAGGAAATCGTCGAGTCGGTGTTCGCCGCAGGCGAACGCGTCCTGGTGTTCACCCACTTCGCATCGTGGGGTCGACGCCTTGCGCAGCACCTCACCGCCACCACTGGCACGAAGGTCGAGTGCTACGACGGCAGCCTGGCGCGCGGCGTGCGCGACAACATGGTCACCGAATTCCAGCAGAACAGTGGTCCGGGCGCGATGGTGCTGTCGTTGAAAGCCGGTGGCACGGGCCTCAACCTCACCAACGCGAACCACGTGGTGCTGTACGACCGGTGGTGGAACCCGGCGGTGGAAGACCAGGCCCGCGACCGCGCGTGGCGAATCGGACAGAGCAAGACCGTCATCTCCCACCGACTGGTGTGTCCGGGCACCGTCGACGAGCGCGTCGAGGAAGTGGTGGCCGGCAAGCGGCACATCGCCAACCTCGTGCTGCCGGCATCGAGTTCGCTGGCCGACCTCAACGTCGACCAGTTGCGAGTGGCGCTCGGATTGCGGACCGAAGAACTCTTGACCGGAGACGACGACTGATGAACCAGCCCGCACGACCCCGATCCGACAAGCGGCGCCGACAGGCCCCCAAGCGCACCGGTGGGGCCAAGGCCAACGACCTGTGGCGCGAACCGGCACCCCTGCCGGAGGTGAAGCCGATCCCGCTGCCGAACGACGTTGCCGCCCTGCTGCGGTCGCTCGGCGAGCCACCCATGCACAACGGTGCGGCGGCAGCGCACTACTTCAACACGGTCATCGAACGCGCCGCAGCGGTGGCGTTGGCGCTGGCGGTCAGCGCCAACGTGCTGAAGGCCTCCGACGCCGACTGAACCGACGGTCGTTCAGCGACGGATCGGTGACCTTCGGCCCGAGCGCCGCCAGCGAGCGTCGACGCATACTGCGCACAGGAAGCCCCAGTGGTGAAGGAGGCGCTGTGAACGCGTCATCGGTGAAGACGGTGGTGGTCGGTGTCGACGGCTCGGCCAATGCGGCGCGAGCCCTTCACTGGGCGCTCGACGAGGCGTATGCGCATGGCTGCCGTGTGCTGCTGGTGCACGGCGTGGAGATCGGCACTGCCGCTGCCAGTCCCTACGGCAGCGGCGTGGTGCTCGAACAACTGGAGGAAGCGGGACGCGAGGTGCTGGGCCACGCCGTCGAGGTGGCGCGGGCAGCGGGCGTGCCGGTGGAGACCAGGCTCGAGGTCGGGTCGGCGGCACACGCGCTCATCGAGGCGTCGCGGGGTGCCGAACTCCTCGTGGTGGGCAGCAGGGGTCACGGCGGTTTCGCCGGCCTCCTGCTCGGATCGGTCAGTTCTGCATGCGTGCACCATGCCCACTGTCCGGTGGTGGTGGTGAGGCCCACCGACGCCGTTGCCGCCTGACCGAGGAAGGTGTCAAGCGTCCGCCCACTCGTGCCGATACCTGCTCAGCCCGGTGTCACCGGACGTGATGGAGGAGGAATCGAGATGAAGGTGTGGATCGACCACGATCTGTGCACTGGCGATGGCCTGTGCGAGGAGCACTGCCCCCAGATGTTCCACATGGTGAACGGTGTTTCGCACGTTCGCGACGCTCAGGGCGCGCTCCTGCAGAGTGCCGCGATGGCCGACGTGCCGGACCAGTACGTCGACAAGGTGCTCGATGCCGCCGAGGAATGCCCCGGCGAGTGCATCTTCGTGGAAGTGTGACCCCCTTCTTGGCTCACCATGCATCCGGCACGGGTAGCGTCCTACTCGTGGCCCCCCAACACGACGCCTTCGACCGTGAACTGATCGAGCAGTATCGATCCGTCATCGGCGATGAGGGTGCCCTCGACATGGTGAACCTCTTTCTCCGCACCCTGCCGGAACGACGCTCCGACCTCACCGACGCAGTGGCGGCCGGCGATCTCGAACGAACCCGGCGAACCGGCCATGCCATCAAGGGCATGGCTGCGGCGGTCGGGGCCACGCGACTGTCGGCCGTGGGTCTGCTGCTCCAACATGCCGAGGAGGCTGAGGTGGGTGCGCTCGTGCGTCGGCTCGAGGCAGCGTCGGTGGAAGCCATGCACGGTATCGCTGCGGCGTGGCAGGTCGACCTCCACTGATCGGCGCTTCGCTTCGCGGTGCGAGGCTCCCGCTTTGTACGGTGCAGGCATGACCGAAGAAGCCTGGATCATCGACGCCGTCCGCTCGCCCCGAGGAAAGGGCAAGGAGACCGGCGCCCTCCACGACGTCCACCCGCAGCGCATCCTCGCCCAGGTGCTGAACGCACTGCAGGAACGCAACGGTTTCGACACTGCCGATGTCGATGACGTCATCATGGGGTGCGGCGCCGGCAGCGGTGACCACTCGATGGACATCGCCCGCGCGGCGGCGCTGGACGCTGGCTGGTCGATCCAGGCTCCGGGTGTGACCCTGAACCGCTTCTGCGGGTCGGGTCAGCAGGCCGTGAACTTCGGCGCGATGGGCATTCGCGCCGGCTTCCAGGACCTCGTGGTGGCGGGTGGGGTGGAGAGCATGTCGCGTCCGGCGCCGATGCACGTCGACGGCTTCACTGCCAACAACAACCACCTGCGTGACCAGTACGACATGGTGCCGCAGGGCATCTCTGCCGACCTCATCGCCACCGTCGACGGGTTCAGCCGCGAGGAACTCGATCAGTTGGCGGTCGACAGCCAGAACCGCGCCGCTGCGGCCATCGCCGAAGGGCGCTTCGACCGTTCGCTGGTGGCGATCCACCACGATGACGGTCGGCTCGCGCTCGACCGCGACGAGCACCCTCGACCGGGTACCACGCTCGATGACCTCTCCAAGTTGGCCCCGAGTTTCGTGGGCATGGGCGGTCACGTGGCCAAGGGGCGCGAACTCACCATCGACCAGACGGCGCTGAAGGCCTACCCGCAACTCGGCGAGATCCGCCACGTGCACCACGGCGGGAACTCGTCGGGCGTCGTCGATGGCGCATCAGCCGTGCTGCTCGCCTCGCCTGCCTACGCCACGGCGCACGGCTACACCCCACGCGCCCGCATCACCATGGCCGCTGTTGCCGGTGACGAACCGATCATCATGCTCACCGCTCCCGGCCCCGCCACCGATCTCGTGCTGCAGAAGGCTGGGATGACGCTGTCCGACATCGACCTGTTCGAGGTGAACGAGGCGTTCGCCGCCGTGGTGATGCGCTGGCTGCGTCACACCGGCGCCGACTGGGACAAGGTGAACGTGAACGGGGGAGCGATGGCGCTGGGCCACCCCATCGGTGCGACGGGCGGCATGCTGATCGGCACCATCGTCGACGAGCTCGAGCGGCGTGACCTCACCACCGGCCTCGTCACGATGTGCACCGGTGGCGGCATGGCCACCGCCACGATCATCGAACGCCTATAGGCGACGGTCACATCATCCGCTGGCGGATCGGCTCGATGCGGTAGATGATGCGGGTCTCGGTGGAACCGAACGCATACGGCGCGCCCGTGTACTTGTGGCTCAGCGCGTTGATGTGGTCGCCGGCTTCCTGACCGATGGTGGTGCTCACCACGCGGCCCCGCACCTCGGCGTAGTGGTAGGGGTTCTCGGCGTCGATGATGGCCACCGTGACCCGAGGGTCGGTGTCCATCGCCGAGGTCTTCGCACGACC
Organism: uncultured Bifidobacterium sp.; assembly: GCA_964595105.1. Classification (GTDB taxonomy): domain Bacteria; phylum Actinomycetota; class Acidimicrobiia; order Acidimicrobiales; family Ilumatobacteraceae; genus UBA668. The sequence goes on along the minus strand of CAZQPJ010000100.1, from coordinate 4,575 downwards.
GCGATCGGTGTTGATGATGATGTGCTGGTCGTCGGCGTCGACCCACATCACGTGGGTCATCGGGTGGCCGTCAGCCGGGATGACGGTGAGGGTGGCAAAGTTCTTGCCCTGGGCGAGGTCGCGGATGGCGGGATCGATCATGCCCGGCACGATACCGACCGGGTCGGCCCAATCCGAAGGTCAGCCGAGCGCTGAGCGAATGGCGGCGAGCGTCTCCACCGCTGCCACGGCAGCGTCGGCGCCCTTGTGCCCGTGTGCACCACCGAGACGGTCGAGCGCCTGCTGCACGGTGTCGAGGGTGAGGATGCCATTGGTGACCACCACGCCCGTCGACAGGCCGACGTGCATGAGGCCCGATGCGCTCTCGTTCGACACCACCTCGAAGTGGTAGGTCTCGCCGCGCACGATGGCGCCGAGCCCCACCACGGCATCGAATCGGCCGCTCTTGGCAGCATGCAACGCCGCCACCGGCACCTCCAGCGCGCCCGGCACCCACATGGTGAGCACGTCGGCGTCGGTAGCCCCGAGGCTCACCAGTGCAGCCCGGGCGCCGGCCTCGAGCCGTGTGGTGAGCTCGTGGTTGAAGCGAGCGCACACGAGCGCGAACCGCATGCCGGTGGCGCTGAGACCCTCGATGGCGTCGATACCGGTCTGGAGACCCACGGTGTTCAGCCTGCGACAGTGCTGGCGCCCACCAGCGACTCGGCCGTGCCGACGGCACGGAGGTGCTCGATGAGATCGGCGATGCTCACCAACGGCAGGCCGTGCTGCTGGGCGAAGCGCTGCAGATCGGGCAGACGCTGCATCCGACCGTCGTCGAGCACGAGTTCGCACAGCACGCCCGCGGGCTGCCTGCCGGCCAGACGGGCGAGGTCGACCGATGCCTCGGTGTGCCCCGGACGTTCGAGCACGCCGCCGGGACGAGCTCGCAGCGGGAAGATGTGACCGGGCCGGTTGAACGCCTCCGCCGACACCGACGGGTTCGCCAACGCGTTCAACGTGGCGGCGCGGTCGGCAGCCGAGATGCCGGTGGTGGTGCCGGTGGCGAGGTCGACCGTGACGGTGAACGCCGTGCGGAACTGGTCGGCATTCTTGGCGGGCGGCACCATCAAGGGAAGCTCGAGGCGGTCGCAGTCGTCACCGGTGAGGGCGGCACAGATCACACCCGACGTGTGGCGCACGAAGAACGCGATGGCCTCGGGGGTTGCCGCATCGGCAGCCATGATGAGGTCACCTTCGTTCTCACGGTTCTCGTCGTCGGCGACCACCACGATGCCGCCGGCGGCGATGGTGCGGATGGCGACCTCGATGGGGTCGAACGGGCTCATTGGCTCTCCTTCAGAAGTCGCTCGACGTACTTCGCCATCACGTCGGTCTCGATGTTCACCAGGTCACCCGGGCGCTTGGTGCCCAAGGTCGTCACGGCGGCGGTGTGCGGGATGACGGCAACCGTGAAGCCGTCGTCGAGCGGCTTCACCACCGTGAGGCTGACGCCGTCGACCGTGATGGAGCCCTTCTCCACCACGTAGCGCATCAGGTGGCCCGGGATCCGCACCCTCAGATCGGGAACAGGGTCCACGATCTCGCCGACGCCGTCGACGTGACCCTGCACCAGGTGGCCACCGAGTCGGTCGTGCAGTCGCACCGACCGCTCGAGGTTCAACGGACTGCCCACGGCGATGCCACGGAGGCTCGTGCGGTCGAGCGTCTCCTGGCTCACGTCGGCCTCCCACCAGTCGTCGCCCATCGCCACCACCGTGAGGCAGCAGCCACTGACTGCGATGGAGTCGCCCATCTTCACGTCGTCGAGCACGAGGCGCGCACCGATGCGCAGGCGAGTGCCCTCGAAGGCCTCCACGTGTCCGAGTTCTTCCACGATGCCGGTGAACATCTGCGCTGTCCGATCTGTTGCCACTGCTCTGTGCGGGCGCACGACCGAACCGGCGGCGAGGACGCGCTGGCGCGACGTGACTCACCTCCGATGCTGCCCTGCTCCCATCCGGACTGTGACCGTCGGCCCCGGAATTTCACCGGGTCGGCCCCACGCCACCGAAGTGCCGAAGGGTTCGCGGGCTGTGACCGCCGGTTGGGACTTTCACCCAACCCCGCAGGGGGAATTCAGTTGTCGGCGCGGACAGTACCAACGGACCCGCCGACATGCCCTGTCGTGCAGCAGGTTCCTTTCAGCGCGATCCGCGGGCCACGATGGCCTCGAACTCGGCCTCGGTGAGCGGTATCACCGACAGGCGGTTGCCTCGCGCCAGCAGACGGCACTCGGCCAACTCGGGCATCGTGCGCAGCTCGTCGAGCGACACGTACCGCAGGCGCTTCACCGGTGCCACGGTCACCCAGTCCCAGCGTGGCTCCGCGGGGTTGGAACCTGCGTCGAAGTACTTGCTCGCCGGGTCGAACTGGGTGGGGTCGGGTTCGGCGGCCTTCGCAATGCGCATCACGCCGGCAGCCCCCGGAGGCGTGGCGTTGGAGTGGTAGAAGATCGCCCGATCGCCCTTCGCCATGGCACGCAGGAAGTTGCGGGCCTCGTAGTTGCGGATGCCGTCCCAACCCTCGCTCTTCACCCTCACCAGGTCGTCGTAGCCGAACACGTCGGGTTCGGACTTCATCAGCCAGTACGCCATGGGCGGCGAAGTTACCCGTTGGTGGTGGACCGCACCTGTTCGTAGAGCGAGAAGTAGCGGGCGGCAGCGGGGCCCCATCCGACCTCGCGGCTGATGGCCCGCTTCCGGAGGCGACGCCACACGTCGGGCTGCCGGTAGAGCGCGATGGTGCGGGTGATGGCGTCGGCGAGCGGGGCCACCTCGACCGGCGAGAACTGGACGCCCGTGGCAACGCCGTCGGTGAGTGCCGCCTCGTTGGCGTCGATCACCGTGTCGGCAAGTCCTCCCACGCGCGCCACCACCGGGATGGCGCCGTAGCGCAGTGCGGAGAGTTGCGTGAGCCCGCAGGGCTCGAACCGTGATGGCACCAGGAGGGCGTCGGCGCCTGCGTGGATGCGATGCGACAGCCCCTCGTCGAAGCCGATGACTGCCGCGACCCGACCGGGGTGCGCGGTGGCCGCCCGTCGGAACGCCTGCTCGAGGGCCCGATCGCCGCTGCCCAGTACGGCGAGCTGGGCGCCGCCATCGATGATGGCGTGCAGCGCGTCGAGCAACAGGTCGAGCCCTTTCTGTGCGGTGAGTCGACTCACCACACCGAACACCGGAGCGGTGCGGCTCACCTCGAGCCCCAACTCACGCTGCAGTGCGGCAGTGTTGCGTGCCCTGGCGCCGAGCGTGCGAGCGGAGTAGTTGGCCGTCAGATGAGGGTCGGTGGCAGGGTTCCACACCTCGGTGTCGACGCCGTTCACGATGCCCGAGAGGTGATGCGCCCGAGCCCGCAGCAGACCGTCGAACCCCATGCCGTCGTGCGGGCCGAGGATCTCGCGGGCGTAGGTGGGGCTCACCGTGCTGAGTCGTGTGCAGAACTGCACGCCCGCCTTCAGGAAGCTGAGCTGGCCCCAGTACTCCAGTGCATCGACGTCGAGCGCGGCGGCGGGCAGGCGCAACGCGGCCCGGGTGGTCGACGGGAACAGACCCTGGAAGGCAAGGTTGTGCACGGTGAGCAGCGTGGGCGGGGGTGAGGTGGCCGACGTGTCGTAGCGCAGGTAGGCGGCCGTGAGGGCGGCCTGCCAGTCGTGCAGGTGCACGAGGTCGGGCTGCCAGCGCCCGAGCCGGCCGAACGCCACCTGCGCCGCCACCCAACTCAGCGCTGCGAATCGAAGGTGGTTGTCGGACCAGTCGTGGCCGTCGGGTCCGAGGTAGGGGCCGCCCTCGCGGTCGAAGAGATGCGGTGCCTCCACCAGCATCACCTCGACGCCCTCGTTCGTGGTGCCGTGCACGAGGGCGCCGTCGCCTCCGAAGAGATCGGGCAGTGGTGCCACGGTGCGCGAGTTGCGCAGCCGCCGGCGAATGCCCCGATAGCCGGGCATCAGCACGCGTGCCGCCACTCCCAGCGGAGCGAGGGCGGCGGGGAGGGCTCCCACCACGTCGGCGAGGCCGCCGGTCTTGACGAGCGGGTAGCACTCCGAGGCGACGAGGAGCACCTTCGTCGCGGACGGGCTCGGCGTGGTGCTCACGACACGAAAGTAACCGATGCGGCCGTGGCTCACCGCGGTACATTCGGCTCATGGCGAACCCGAAAGTCCTCGTGATGGTGCTGGCGGGTGGAGAGGGCAAGCGCATGCTGCCGCTCACGAAGGACCGTGCCAAGCCGGCGGTGCCGTTCGGCGGCAACTACCGCATCATCGACTTCGCCCTGTCGAACTTCGCCAACGCCCGCTACCTGAAGATCGTGGTGCTGACGCAGTACATGAGCCACAGCCTCGACCGTCACATCAGCCAGACGTGGCGCTTCAGCACGCTGCTGGGCAGTTATGTCACGCCGGTGCCTGCACAGATGCGCCGCGGACCCCACTGGTTCGCCGGTTCGGCCGACGCCATCTACCAGAACCTCAACCTCATCACCGACGAGAACCCCGACGTGGTGTGCGTGTTCGGCGCCGACCACATCTATCGGATG
>CAZQPJ010000099.1:0-8519 GCA_964595105.1 uncultured Bifidobacterium sp. | reverse complement strand
CACGGGGCCCCTTCGTCTGCTGCTCACCTCCCACGACGCCTACGCGTACTTCGCCCGCGACTACGGCTGGACGGTGATCGGTGCCATCCAGCCGTCGAGTTTCGATGAGCCCACTCCCGGTGAGGTGGTGCGGCTCATCGAGCAGGTGACGTCGTCCGGGGTGCCGGCCATCTTCGGCTCGGAGGTGTTTCCGAGCACCGTGCTGGAACAGATCGGCAACGAGACCGGCGCGAAGTACGTCGACGTGCTGCGCGACGACGATCTGCCCGGTGAGCCGGGCGACTCCGAACATTCCTTCCTCGGTTTGATGCAGTTCGACTACGTCACGTTGGTGACGGCGTTGGGTGGCGACGCCGGGGCGATCGCTGCGCTCGATCTCACCGACGTGGCACCCGATACAGCGGAGTACCCCCAATGAAATCCCTCATCGAACTCACCGGCGTCTCGCACTCGTACGGTGGCCCGCACGTACTCGACGACGTCCACCTGCGCATCGAGGAGGCCTCGTTCCTCGGCATCATCGGCCCGTCGGGTTCCGGCAAGACCACGCTGTTGCGCATCCTGCTCGGCAATCTCCGGCCGACCCTCGGCAACGTGGTTCGCCCTCCCGATCTGCGCATCGGGTACGTGCCGCAGATCGAGACGGTCAACTGGAACTTCCCCATCACCGTGGGTGAGGTGGTGCTGATGTCGGCGCCGGGCAACTGGCGTCGTCCGTGGGCCACCGCCGACGAGCGTCGTCAGGTGGGCGAGGTGCTCGAGCAACTGGGTCTCGGTGGCCTGCAGCAGCGACACATCCGCGACCTGTCGGGCGGCCAGCAGCAGCGCGTCTTCCTTGCGCGCGCACTGCTGCGCAAGCCCGAGTTGCTGGTGCTCGACGAGCCGACCTCCGGTGTCGATGTGCGCACTCGTCACGAGGTGGTGCACCTGCTCACCGATCTCCATGCAGAGGGCATCGCCGTGGTGCTGTCGACTCACGACATCAACGGTCTCGCTGCTCACCTGCCGCGAATCGCGTGCGTCAACGGGGAGATCATCGCCGTGGGTACGCCGCGCGAAGTGCTCACCCCGGCAGTGCTCGAGCGCACCTACGGCGCGCCGATGGGCGTGCTCGAGCACGGCGGCATGCTGATGGTCACCGACGCCCCGATGCTGGGACGCTGAACGTGTTCGAGCCGTTCCAGTTCGAGTTCTTCCGCAACGGTCTCGCCGTTGCCGTGCTGGCAGGTGCCGTCTGCGGCCTGGTGGGCGTGTTCGTGGTGCTGCGCCACATGAGCTACATCGGGCACGGTCTGTCGCACGCCATCTTCGGCGGTGCCGCTGCCAGTGCGGTGCTGTCGATCAACTTCTACCTCGGCGCAGGCGTGTGGGGAATGTTGTCGGCGCTCATGATCGGTCGCGTCGCGCGACGCGGCAAGATCGGCTCCGATGCCGCCATCGGTGTCATCACCACTGCGTCGTTCGCCCTCGGCCTCGCCCTCTCGAACCTCTTCGGCCAAGCCAAGCGGTCCATCGAAGCGGTGCTGTTCGGGTCCATCCTCGGCGTGTCGTACGCCGATGTGCTGGCGGTGTTCCTCGTGCTGCTGCTGGCCGCCGGCATCGTCTATTCCTGCTATCGGCGTCTGCTGTTCGCCACCTTCGACCCTGAAGTGGCCGACGTCTCGGGTGTCAGCGTGGCGCGCATGGAGGCACTGCTCATGCTGATGCTGTCGGCCACCATCCTGTTCACCATGAAGGTGGTGGGTGTGCTCCTCATCAGCGCCCTGCTGGTGACGCCGGCGGTGGTGGCTCGCATGCTCACCAATTCGTTCGCCCGCATGCTGGTACTGGCTCCCATCATCGGCGCTGTCTGCGGCGGTCTCGGCATGGTCATCAGCTACCACATCGACGTGTCGCCCGGGGCCACCATCATCCTGTTGGCGTCGTCGATGTTCCTCGTGGTGTACGTGGCCACGGGCGCCAAGGGCCGGCTCAACGCGGCCGGCCTGGTGCACTGACGCCACCACCGATCCCGTACCCGCAGCACGAAGGTCACCGCGTCGCGGCGGTGGTCAGTCGAGCACGATGAGGTCCCACACCTGGCCGTCGGGTGTGTCGCGCACTTCCACGCCGGCATCGGCGAGTCCGTCGCGGATGAGGTCGCTGAGGTCGTAGCGCTTCGCGGCGCGTACCTCCTTGCGAGCAGCGAGCGCCACCTCCACCAGTGGGGTCACCACTGCCTTCGGATCGGCGAGGCCTCGGCCCGCTGCCTCGCCGAGGCGGGCGATCATCGACCGCAGCAATGCCCGCGCGCGGTCCATCTCGTCGCTCTGCAGCGAGTCGGTCGCCCAGGCGCGCATGGCGTCGTCGAGCTCCAGCACCGCAGCCACCGCGGCGGCGTTGTCGCGGGCATCCATGGCTGCATCGAATGCGGCGCCCAACCGTTCCGTGTCGCCGCCGAGTGAGGGTGCTGCAGCGGCGGTGGGCACCGCCGCCGCCGGGGTGGTGGCGGCCGTGGTGGGGCGGGCCGCGGCCGCGTCGGGCCCGTGGCGCAGCACGTCGATCGGCACCGTCTCTCCGGTGGGGATCTCGGTCGACACGCCATTGCGTCGCAGTGTCAGCACACCGAGCCCCACCACCGTGGCGGTATCGGCATCGAGGTCGAGCACCACGCCCGTGTGCTCATCGATGCCCATCACGAAGGCACCCTCGGGCAGCATCGCCTCCAGCATGCGCAGTCGCCGCTCACCCATGTAGCAGAAGCGCGTGTCGTGGTGCCCGCCCTCCGCGTTGTTGTAGTGGGGGATCACGGCCACCGGCAGGTCGAGTTCGGCCAGGAGGTCGAGCCCGTCAAGCCAGTAGGGGTCGGCACCCGACTTGTAGATCTCGTACACCGGCACGGTGCGCACGCCCAGCGTCAGCGCGGCGGCGCTGCTGAACGTGACGGCACCGCCCGTGCGCAGCTTCTCAGCCAGGAGGTCGGGCACGGGCGTCCCTGCCCATTGGCGCAGGGTGTAGGTGGGGCTGCCCGGGCCGGCGAACACGAACCGGGCACGGCGCACTGCGTTGAACGCGGCCTCGCGCTCGAGCGGGGTGGCGGTCTCGATCCGTGGCAGACCTGCCACCGACACCTGTCGCTGCAGGCTCACCTTGAAGTACTCGATGGTCTTCGCCGACAGCTCGTCGGCGTTCTCCTGGAAGCCGAACGGCGTGTCGAGGAACACGGGCGCGATGTCGCCGCCGTCGGCGTCGAGTCGTTCGAACACCTGGCGGTGGGGCTTCACCATGGTGGGGGCGGTCTCGCCACTGCCCATGATGGTGAGGAGTCGGGTCATGTGGGGGATACCTCGTGTGCGAACTCGAGCAACACGGCAGCAAGGGCAGCCGGTTGTTGGGCGTGGATGTCGTGATGCGCTGGAGAGAACCAGTGGGCTCGTCCATGGGGGAGGGCGGCCAGCGCCACATCGACGGCGGCTCGCTTGTCGCGGCTCCAGGCCACCTCGCCGGTGTCGGCTGGCACCAGCAGCGTGGGGACGCGCACCTGCGGATACCGCGACGAGGGACGGTGGTGGAAGAGGGCGTGCAGGATCTGCAGGTGTCGGTCGAGGGTCAGCCACGGTGCGATGGTGCCGTCGGCGCGTATCTCGAAGTTGGCCATCGCACCGTCGATGCCTTCGTCCGGCCAGTCGGCGTTCGCCTCGCGCATCCACTGCCGCATCCGCGCTGCCGGCGTGCCGATGAGCCGCGGCGGCGTCAGCGCCGCACAACACGATTCCCACGAGTCGAATCGGCTGCCGAGTTCGATGAAGCCGCCGTCGACGGCAACCACGCCGCTGACGACGTCGGCGTGCGTGGCCCCGAGTTCGAGCACCACGTTGCCACCCCAACTCTGGCCGACGGCAATGGGGTGCGCGAGGGCCAGGGAGTCGATGAGCGCCACGAGGTCGGCGACCACGGTGGCGAAGTCGTAGCCCTCGTCGGGCTTCGACGATCGCCCGTGGCCGCGTTGATCGACGGCCACCACGGTGTGGCCGGCCGCTGCCAGGCGGTGCGCCACGCCGTCCCACAGTCGAGCGTTGGAAGCCAGCCCGTGCACGAGGAGGAAGGGCACGTCGTCGCCTTCCTGCACGCGGGCGCAGAGGCACACGCCCTCGGCCACCTCCACCATTCGCTCCTCGACCAGCACGGTCGGTCACCGTACCGGCGGTGGTCACGACATGAGAGAGCGGGTGCGCGTAAAGAATCTTCCTGTTATTCTTCCTTCATGCCGTTGAACATCAAGGATCCGGCCACCGACCGGCTGGTGCGAGAACTTGTCGAGGTCACGGGCGAGTCGATCACCGATGCCGTGGCCACCTCGGTTCGGGAACGCCTCGACCGACTGGTTGCACAGCGACGATCGGGTGACCTGAGGGCGGAGCTCGAGTCGATCGTGCAGAGGTGTGCAGCACTTCCCGAGCTCGACCCCCGAGCTGCCGACGACATCATCGGCTACGACGAGCACGGTGTCCCTGCCTGATGGTGATCGACACGTCGGCGCTCATCGCGGTCCTCTTCGACGAGGCCGAGCGAGCAACCTTCGTCGACCTGCTCGCCGCTGATCCGCGGCGGCTGGTCTCCGCAGGCACTCTGCTCGAACTCGGTTTGGTGGTGGAGGCACGCCGCGGTGAGGCAGCCGGGCGTGAACTCGACCTCCTGCTGCATCGGCTCGGCGTGACGGTGGTTCCCGTCGACGAGGCGCAGGTACGGGTGGCCAGGTCGGGGTGGCGCCGCTTCGGCAAGGGTCGGCACGAGGCCGGCCTGAACCTGGGCGACTGTTTCGCCTTCGCACTGTCGCGGCTCACCGGGGAGCCCCTGCTCTTCAAGGGAGACGACTTCGGGCTCGCCGACGTCGCTGCGGCTCACTGACCCGTGCTCACGCCACCAGGGTGCTGCCGCCGTCGACCACCATGATGTGCCCGGTCACCTGACGGCTGCGAATCAGTGCGAGCACGGCCTCGGCGCAGTCGTCGGGGGTCGACGAACGGTGCGTGGGGGCGGTGGCGGCGATCAACTTGTGCAGGGCGTCCCAGTCGGCGGTCCATGGTGTGGCCACGAGGCCGGGTGCCACGGCGTTCACCCGCACGGGGCCGTGCGACTTCGCGAGCAACAGGGTCATGTGGTTCAGTGCCGCCTTCGTCATGGCGTAGGCCATCGACGAACCCACCGGGCGGATGCCGGCGATGGAGGTGATGTTCACCACGTTGCCGTCGGGCGATTGCTTGAGGTGCGGCAAGGCTGCCTTGGTGAGCCACCAGGTGCCGAACACGTTCACGTCGAAGGTTCGCTGGAAGATCTCATCGGTGAGGGCGTCGAGATCGGTGTGCGGCACCACCGTGGTCCAGCCTGCGTTGTTCACGAGGATGTCGAGTCGGCCATACCGCTCGAGCGTCGTGTCGATCAGTCGCTGCCCCTGGGCCTGGTCGCTGATGTCGGCCTGGACGTAGAGATGCCCGCTGCCGGGCAGTGCTGCCGCCACGGCTTCGCCTGCCGCCACCGACGACGCCGAGTTCACCACCACGTGGGCACCCAATGCTGCGAGACGGTGCGCCGTCGCCTCGCCGATGCCGCTCGACGAGCCGGTGACGATGGCGACCCGGCCCTCCAGTTCGTTGGTCTCCATTGTTCTGTCCCCTCCGTCCGGTCGCACGGTAGCCCCATCGGACGGTGTTGGACGAGAGGCCTCGAAGCGCGGACTAACGTTGGGCACATGTCGACTTCGATTCCGCCCAGTCCCGTCCCCGCCGGCCCGAATCCCAAGGGCGGCACCCTCGTGAAGGCTGCATGGTCGGCGTTGCGTGCCGACAAGGAACTCCTGTCACTGCCCGTCGTGGGCGGGCTCGCGTCGCTGGTCGCCCTGCTCCCGGCCCTCGTGATCTTCCTCGTGCTGAACGCGGGCAGCGAGGACGGCAGCGACCCGACGGCACCGATGGTCGTGGTGGCCGTCGTCTCGGCGTTCCTCGTCGCCATCGTGTCGACGTTCTTCGCGGTGGCACTGGCGGCCGGTGCGCACGAGCGCATGAACGGCGGCAACCCCACGATGCAGTCGGCCCTCGCCGTGGCGTGGAAGCGCAAGAAGGGTGTGATCGGCTGGGCACTGCTCTCCACCACCGTGGGTCTCGTGATGCAGGCCCTCAAGGACAACGTGAAGGGCGCGGGTCCGATCCTCGCGGCCATCGGCAACTTCGCGTGGGCCGTGGCGTCGTTCTTCGCCATTCCGATCATTGCGGCGAACGATGTCGGTCCCATCGAGGCGCTCAAGCTGTCGACGTCCACCATGAAGCAGCGGTGGTCGAGCGCCGCCCGCGTGCAACTGCGCCTCGGTCTCTACGGGCTGGGCCTCGCGCTGGGGCTGGTGCTGGGCGTGGTGCTGGTGGCAATGGTGGCGAAGGTCTCGACCGTGCTCGCCGTTCTGCTCGGCGTGGTGCTGGCGCTTGCCTTGCTGCTCGCCATGCTGGTGCTGAACGCCGTCACCTCGTACGCCCGGGTGGCGCTCTACCGCTACGCGGCCGGAATGGCCACCCCCGGCTTCGCCGACGGCATGCTGCAGGCTGCGGTCGTCCAGAAGTGATCGGCGTGCGCGGGCAGTTGCTGCACCTCGCGTAGCCTGCCCGCATGCGCTCCCGAACTCTTGTTGCTGCCATCGGTCTCGTGGCCGCGGCGTCCATCACCGCGTGCGCCGGCAGTTCCGGCTCCACGGTCGTCGTCAACCACCCGGCCGTGCCGAAACCGACGTACATCGACAACGGTGACGAGGGTCCGTCGGCCGGCGACGTTCGCCTGTTCAGTTTCCCCGCCACGGGGCCCGGAGGGGTGGCGGTGGCCACCGACTGGATCATGACCACGACGGCCGAGGACACTCCGGAGAAGGGCGTCGAGACCCGCATCACCTCGGCGACGTTCTCGTTCGGCGGCTCCGACACCCTGCTGCTGCAGGGCGTGGGCCTCTACCCGGGAGAGGGTGCCACCCTGAAGCCGGCCACCAGTGTGGTGCGGGCCATCATCGGTGGCACCGGGAAGTACGAGGGAGCCTCGGGTTGGGTCGAGTCGACCCACAACTCCGACGACACCTGGACCCACACGTTCCACATCGACTGACATGACCGTTCCGCATCGCCTCGACGTCATCGCGTCGCTCACGGCCCCGGGCCAGACCTACGAACGCCGTGCCGAACAGGGTCCGCGTGGCGAGGTGCACACCTATGTGAACCTGCCGGGGACCCTTCGGCAACTGTTCGCCGACTACGCCACCGACAACGAGTTCCTGGTGTTCGACGACGAGCGCCTCACCTTCGCCCAGTTCCACGCGAGGGCGAGTGCCATCGCCCATCTGCTCGTGAACGAACTGGGCGTGGAGCCGGGTGACCGCGTTGCCATCTCGATGCGCAACTACCCCGAGTGGATGCTCGCCTTCGCGGCCGCGGTGTCGGTGGGCGCCATCGCGGTGGGCATGAACTCGCTGTGGCAGACCGACGAGATGGAGTTCGGGCTCGTCGACTCCGGTGCCCGGGTGCTGTTCGCCGACCAGGAACGACTCGACCAACTCGCTGCGTGCGACGTGAACATCACCGCCGTCGCAGTGCGGCCGACGAAGCCGGTGGGTGACGCACTCGACCTCGCCGACCGGCTTGCGGTGATCGGCGACGTGCCGATGCCGTCGGTCGACGTGCACCACGAGGATCCGTGCGTGATCCTCTACACATCGGGTTCCACGGGGCGGCCGAAGGGTGTGCTGTCGACCCATCGGGCCGTGCTGGCAGCGCTGTACGGCTGGGAGATCGACGCCGTGCAGAACGCCACCCGCGCTGCGGCTGCGGGAGGGCCGCCCTCGCCGAGCCCTTACCCGTCGGCGTCGTTGCTCGGCATTCCGCTGTTCCACGTGATGGGCCTGAATGGTGGCTTCCTCGGCTCGTTCCGTGCGCAGCGTCGGCTCGTCAGCATGGCGAAGTGGGACACCACGAAGGCCGCCGAACTCATCGAGCGGGAACGCATCACGGCGTTCAGCGCGCCGCCGGCCATGACCGGCGATCTCGTACGCGAGGCGCAGCGCACCCAGCGCGATCTGAGTTCACTCATCTCGGTGGGTGGCGGCGGTGCGGCTCGTCCGCCCGAACAGGTGCGGCAGATCGACCGGACGTTCGACAACGCGGCGCCCTACATCGGCTGGGGCATGACCGAGACCAACGCGCTCGGCACGTTGGTGGGTGGTCAGGAGTACCTCGACCATCCGTCGAGCTCCGGCTACTGCCTGGTGGGCGCAGAGCTGCGCGTGGTCGATGACACCGGTGCACCGCTGGCGGCTGGTGAGCGCGGCGAACTGCAGGTGCGCGGCTCGGTGATGTTCCGCGAATACTGGAACCGACCCGACGCCACAGCCGACTCGTTCGCCGATGGCGACTGGTTCCGCACCGGCGACGTGGCGTACATCGACGACGACGGCCACCTCTACATCGTCGACCGCATCAAGGACCTCATCATCCGCGGCGGCGAGAACATCGGGT
>CAZQPJ010000098.1:0-8581 GCA_964595105.1 uncultured Bifidobacterium sp. | reverse complement strand
GTGGTCTGCAGTCGGCCGTGCGAGCTCGACACCACCACGGCCTCACCCTCGGTGAGCCCGAGCCGCTCGCCGACGATGGGGTGCACGATGGCGGTCGGCACGTCGGCCGCACGGCCCGGGGCATCAGGGTGCTGCGAGTTGAGACGACCACCCTGCCGACGACTGGTGGCCAGCAGCCCGGGTGGCGGCACCAGTTCTTCCCACCGCTGCACCTGTTCGACGAACTCGTCGGGAGCCAGCCACCAACGGCCGTTCGGCAGGATCCCCTCGAGCACCCACCCGAACACCGGCTCGCCCGACACGTAGCGCTCGCGCTCGATCTGCTCGAACGGAACAGCGGCATGCTGGGCGAGCATCGCCAGCACCTCGAGGTCGGTCGACTCGGTGGAGAGCGGCGCCGGCATCATCGGGGCGCCGGCGGCCTCGGCCAGCGCTGCGGCGATCCACCACATGCTGCGCACCTCGCCCATCGGCGGCACCAGCGCCGGGGTGAACTGCGTCGAGAAGTCGAGGTTGAACTGGTCGTAGTAGTACGGGATGTCCGCCCGTTCCAGCTGACCCTTCGTCGGCAGCACGTGTGTGGCCACTGCCGTGGTCTCGGTGTCGATCACGTCGAGCACCACGAGCGCGTCCAGTTGCCTCAGGGCGCGCCGGAGCCGGTCGGGATTGGGGAACACACTCATCGGGTTGCCGCCGAACACCACCAGCACGCGCAGGTTGCCGGCCTCGATCTCGTCGACCAGTGCCGAGCACGGGAACTCGTCGCCCCACACGCGGATCTCCGGCCGACTGCGCGGCCCGGGATGCGCAACGACCGCACGCTGGGCGGGTCCGATGCCGCGATGCATCTGCCGGAGGACGCCAGGGTGGAACCACATGCCGCCCTCGCGGTCGTACGACCCGGTGACGATGTGCAGCACCCACACCAGCCATTCGGTGAGGTTCGCCGTCGCCGACATCGTGGTACCCGTACCTGTCTGTGCGGCCAGTCGCCCGTGACGTCGCACCGCCGACAGGAAGTCGTGCAGGTCGGAGACGCTGCAACCCGTCACCTCACTCGCACGTTCGACCGTCCACTCGGCGAGCACCGCCTCGAGCGTGTGGAGCTGTGCGTCGTCGACATGGTTCGCCAGGTAGCTGCGGTCGCCTCCTCCTGCGCAGAGGAGTTCGTTGATGACGAAGGCGAAGATGGCGAAGTCGGTGCCCGGCCTCGGCATCAGGACACGGGTGGCAAGGCGACTCGACTCGGTGAGGCGACTGTCGATCACCCACAGTTCCCGAGGCGCCGCAGCGAGTTCACGCAGGCGCACCACCGGGTCGGGGAAACCGTTCACATGACCGTGGCTCACCACCGGATTGCAACCGATGAACACCGACAGTGCGCACCGCTGGTCGTCGATCACCGGTACCAACCCGGGCATGCCGGCCATCAGCTGCGACACCAGCGGCTTGCACGGCGTGTCGATGCTCATCGCCGTGTACCTCGACCGCGAACCGAGCACCGTCGTGAACCGCTCGGCCGCCCATTTGCCGGCACCGTCGAGCGACGCAGCGGTGCCGATGTAGGCACCCACCGAATCCGGCCCGTGTTCTGCGATGCTGCGGCGGATCGTGGCGGCAACGTCATCGACCGCACTCGACCAGTCGACCTCGTGCCAGTCGGAACCGACCCGCACACGAGGGCGCTCGATGCGATCGGGGTGGTGATGCCAGCGGCCGAGCGAACGTCCCTTCACGCAGGTGTAGCCGCGCGACGCCGGATGCTCAGGGTCGCCCTTCACTGACAGCACCGAGTGACCGTCGGTGGTCACCGTGATGCCGCACAACGCCACGCAGAAGCGACAGAAGCCGTTCGACTGCTCGGGCATGCCCGGAGCGTAGTGAGCGGTCGCCAGCCCGCTCGACCCCCCGATTTTGAATGCTGTGGTTCCGAGCGCCGGCACCACAGCATTCAAAATCGAGGACGGGCGGACGGACCAGCGGGCGGACGGACCAGCGGGCGGACGGACCAGCGGGCGGGCGGACCGGGCCCACCTTGCTCCCTGTACTGACTTCAGGGCACGTTGTACGCTGATTCGATGCCCGCTGCCACTCCGGCTCTTCGCAACCCAACCCTCGCAGTTTTCGGCGTGGTGGTCGTCGCCGTGGTCGGCGGTTCGGTGATCGCACTGCCCGTCGCGATGGCTCGCCTCGGCGCCATCCCTGCCCTCATCGTGATGGTCGCCATGGGTGCCATCAACATGATCTCCATCTCGGCCTTGGCCAGTGCCGCGGTGCGGTCGTCATCGGTCATCGCCGGCCGGGGCCGCTTCAGCTACATGGTGTCAAGCCACCTCGGGCCCGTGTCGGGACGGCTCGTCGGCCTCGCTTCGTCGGTCCTGTGGTTCGGCATCATGGTGGTGTACCTGCTCGGCTTCGGCGGAACGCTCTCCGAGGTGTTCGGCGGCAACGCTGCGTGGTACACGCTCGGGCTCGGCGTCCTCCTCATCACCGTCGTCACCGCCAACGCCCGCCGACTGTTCGTCGCTGCCGCATCATCGATCGCCACCATCAACGTCGTCCTGCTGCTCATCCTCATCACCCTGTGCGTGCTCCACGCCAAATGGAATCTGTTCACCCATTTCGGCCCACCCGACGACTTCGTCGACAACAGCTCCGTGCTCAGCACGCTCGACCTCGTCTTCGGCACTGCGTTGTTCGTGTTCGCCGGGTTCACGGCGCTCTTCAGCGTCGGGCCCGAGGTGATGCGCGCCGACCCCAGCGGAAAAGCCCTCGTGCGAGGCTGCCAGTACGGCATGGCGGCGGCCATCGTGGTGAACGCTGGGTGGGTCCTGGCGGTGCTGAGTGCCGTGCCGGGCGATGCCTTCCTCAAGCCCGGCTCCATCGGCGTGGGTGCCATCTCCGATGTCGTCGGTGGGCCCTTCAAGTGGCTTGCCACGGTGGTGGTGGTGCTCGGGTTCGGCCTCGGCTCCATCAATGCTGGCTTCGCAGCCGCCGATGTGGTGGGCGAGCGCCTCCCCGAGATCAACAAACTCGAAGCGGTGCTGCGCCCCGGTGTCGACCTCGAGGTGGAGGTGCCCACCCTCGGAGTCCTGTTGGTGATCACCGCCGTCGCGGTCGACGGCCGGCTCGCCCTCGTGGCCCGGGCACGACACGTCTCGCGCAGCGAGCGCCAGTTCATTTCCGGCGACTACTGGAACGCGGGTCCGCTGCTGCGCGAGTTCGGCGCGCTGCCTGCCACGCGGTGGCTCACGCTCGAGGTGATCGGCGAGAACAGCGCGGGCATCTACGTGCGAGTGGAGACGAGCATGGTGGTGGAACACCGACCCACCGTCTCGGCGGTGTGGTGGAACGACCGGCTCGGCGGACTCGACCTACGCATCGTGCAGGAAGTGGCCCGCGTGCCGTCGATGGAGCGCGAACTCGCCCTGCGCCTCGGCGTGCCGCAGGACGAGATCGAGACGGCCGTCGGGGCGATGCTCAACGCGAACTCTCTCCGTCGCGACTCCGATGGCAACCTGCGTGCCGTACTCGGTCGTCGGCACAGGGCGCGAAGTTTGCTGGTGCAGAACCTCTACAGCGAACTCACCGGCACACCGCCCTGGACCAACGACGATCGAGCCAGCTGGCTGCGGAGTCGGTGGGCTCAACTAGGCGCCAAAGCCCTCACTGCGGTCCTCGCAGTGGGCTTGGCAGAAGGGCTCATCGCCTCGCACACCAGTTTCGGCCGCGTGGTCGGTCTGGTGGCCATGGCCACGCTCGTGCTGCTCGACGGCATCGTGCCGTTGCTGCTCGGCCTGTCGTTGCGAATGCAGGCCGAACGGCCCAAACGCTTCGGTGGGTTCTCCATGCCATCGTGGATCGTTGCTGCGCTGGCAGTGTTCTTCATGGGTGTGTGCGTGCTGTACGCCGTGGCCATCTTCAGTGCCATCCTCGAACGCGCCGTGTCGGTGCTCGCAATGGTGATGTCGATGTCGTGCATGCTGTCCGCTCGTCGAGCCGGTGCCTTCACCCGTCGCAGCACCGTCACCCTCGACGTGAAGCCCGACGGATCCGCCTCTGCCTTCGCGCTGGTTGCCGGCAAGGAAGTGCCGGCGCGTGTGTCGTCTGCGACGCTCGATGGACAGCAGTCGATCTCGGTGAGAGTCGACTCGCCGCTCATCTCGCCCGTCATGGTGTCGGCCGTATCGGGCGACGTCACCCCCGCCCGGCTTGCCGACTGGCAGGTGACCGCCGACGACTCCGTCGGAGTGGAACGAAGCGTCGCCCATGGCCAGCAGATGGACGTCACTGGCGCGGTTGTCGAACTTCCCACGGAAGAGGCAACGGGAGTCACGGTGCGATGGGCCGTAGTCTGAACGCGTGACCTCGCAGCGCGGCGCAGTGGCGAACACTGCCAAGGTGGTTGCGGCGATCATCTCGGTGCAGGTGGGTGCCGCGATCGCCGCGACGATGTTCGACGAGGTCGGTGCGGCCGGCATGGTGTTCCTCCGGCTCGGCTTCGCGTCCATCATCCTGTGCACCTTCGGTCGTCCAAACCTCCGCGGCCGCACACGACGCGACTGGCAACTGACCGCAGCGTTCGGAGTGCTCATGGCCGTCATGAACCTGTGCTTCTATGCGGCCGTCGATCGACTGCCTCTCGGACTCGCCGTCACGCTGGAGTTGCTCGGTCCACTCGGACTCGCCGTGGCAATGGCCCGACGAGCCCGCGAATTCGCCTGGACGGCGCTGGCCATCGTGGGTGTCGTGCTGCTCGGTGAGGGTGGCGAGCACATCGACGCGCTCGGCGTGGTCTTCGTGCTGATCGCCGCGCTCGGCTGGGCCGGCTACATCCTGCTGAGCGCCGAGACCGGCCGCCGCTCCGACGGCATCGACGGCCTGGCGTTGGCCATCACCGCCGGCGCAGTGCTGGCCGCACCGATCGGCATCGTCTCCGGCGGCGGAGCGCTGCTGCGGCCCCACATCCTGATGGCCGCCGTGGGCGTGGCGTTGATGTCGTCGGTCATCAACTTCGTGCTCGAACTGTCGGCACTTCGCAACGTTTCACCGCGCGCATTCGGGGTGCTGATGAGCCTCAGCCCCGTCGTGGCCGTCATCGCCGGCTTCGTGGTGCTGGGACAGCGGCTGTCGCTGCTGCAGATCGTTGCCGTGGTGTGCGTGATCGTGGCCAGCGCTGCCACCGTGTGGGGCACCCGCTCGGCGCCTACTGCTGCCGCTTGAAGATGTGGCCGCACTTGCGGCACTTGAAGAACACCTCGTACATGCGGTTCATCCGCTCCACTTCGTAGCTACGGCACATCGGGCACTGCGGGTACATCGCTCACCTCCTGCTTCACGCCCGATTCTCGCACGCACCACCACCACGAAATCGTGCCTCTCCCCGGCGCCATCTTCGTTGCCAATCCGACCGACTGGTCGCCCACATTGACACAGTGGACCGGCCACCCGACCGTCGTGGACGGGGTGTTACTCTCTGCCTCGATCAGGAGGAACGATGACTGGCGGTCTTGAGATCTTCGAGTCGGGCCACGGCGAGCCGGTCGTCATGGTTCACGGCGACATCGGCGGCGCCCTCGACACCTTCGGAACCCAGATGCCACTGGCGAGCAACTACCGCCTACGTCTGGTGAACCGCCGGGGATTCGGCAACAGCACCGACACCGCCGCCGAGGACTTTCTGATCGATGCCGCCGACGTCGCTGACCTGCTCGAGCCCGGCACTCACTTGGTCGGCCACTCCTACGGAGGCGTCGTCTCCCTGATGGCCGCTTCCATGAACCCGAACGCCATCAGGTCGCTCACGGTGTTCGAGCCTCCCGCATTCGGGCTCGTACCCGACCGACCAGACGTCATTGCCCTGATCGACACCATCACGCAACTGGTGTCCGCTGGGGTGCCTCCCGAAGAGTTCTTCCCCCGATTCATCGGAGCAGTGAGCGGTCGGCCGGCGCCCGACCCACAGCCACTGCCGGCCGCGATCCACAAGGCGGTGAGTATCCAAATGGCGGGGCGCTGGCCATGGGAGGCAAGGATTCCGCTCGATGAACTGGCGGCCGCCGGCTTCCCGGTACTCGTGGTGTCGGGGGGCCACAGCCCGATGTTCGACAGCGTCTGTGACGTGCTCGAACAGCGTCTGGGCGCACGTCGGGAAGTGCTGGCGGGCCTGGGCCATGGCATTCCCGGTCACGGCGAGCCGCTGAACGCCATCCTTCGCGACTTCTGGTCGAGCGCAGCCACAAAAACCTGAGCCGGCCGGCCGCGTCCGGCGCTGCCGCGGGTCCCAACTCCGCCGGCACCACCCAGCATCTGCGTTGACGCAAGAACGAGAACGGTCGCCGGCGGACCAATTCCGTGTCTACGTCGTGGCGCGAACCGGGCAACCGGCGCTACGCAGCGGCGACCGGAACGTTGAACATCCAGCGGATGCCGAAGCGGTCGACGAACGACGCGAACCAACCCCATGCCATTTGCGTCAGCGGCATCACGTCGCTGGCACCCTCCGACAGCGCCGCGTGCAGCCGCTGTGCTTCTTCGATCGTGTCGGGCTCGAGGTTCACCGACACGTTGTTGCCCTGCTGCAGGATGTGGCCCATCGACTCGATGAAGTCGGTCGCCATCAGCACGTGTCCACCGAGGATGGGCAGTTCGATGTGCATCACCATCTGCCGCTCCGTCTCGCTCAGCTGGTCGGCGTGGCCGGGCACGTCAGCCATCCGCATGATCGGCCCGAGGAACTCGGTGCCGAACACAGACCGGTAGAACTCGAACGCCTGCTCGGTGGTGCCCTGGAAGTTGAGGTATGTGCTGACTCGTGCCATCTCCCGAACGCTACCGACCCTCCGGTGTGCGACGAAAACGAGCCAACGGCATCAGGCCGGAACGGCGGCCATCAACAACTCGAGCGACCGCAGTCGTTCGTCGACCGTGGGCGAAGCGAGCGCAACGATCAACTCGTCGGCCATGGCATGTTCGGCGAACGCATCGAGGTAGCGCTGCACGGTGCTCGGCGAGCCGACGGCGCGATACGTCATCATCCGCACGATCTGCTGACCCTGTGGACCGCCCACCACGCGATCGAGTTGCTCGTCGTCGAGGTCGGCGGGCAGGTTCAGGAACCGCTGAACCCGCCAGCGAGCGGCCACCCGCAGCTGCTGCTCGGCTTCCTCGTCGGTGTCGGCGCAGATCACGTTCACCGCGGCCATGGCCCTCGGCCTGTCGAGATGCTGTGAGGGACGGAACTCGTGGTGGTACAGGGTCATCGCCCGCTCGAGCGCATCGGGCGCAAAGTGCGAGGCGAACGCGAACGGAAGACCCAGATGGGCAGCGAGGCTCGCACCGAACAGCGACGAGCCGAGGATGTAGACGGGCACGTCGGTTCCAGCGCCCGGCACGCAGGTCACGCCGGCCACCGTGCTGCGACCCGACAGGTACCCCATCACCTCCAACACGTCCTCCGGGAAGGTGTCGGACGAGGTGTGGTCGCGGCGCATGGCGCGCAGCGTCACCTGGTCACTGCCCGGGGCCCGGCCCAGCCCCAGTTCGATGCGGCCCGGGTGCAGCGTGGCCAGCGTGCCGTACTGCTCGGCGATGGTGAGCGGCGAGTGATTCGGCAGCATCACCCCGCCGGCACCGAGTCGGATGGTGCTGGTGTGCGCCGCCACGTGAGCGATCAGCACGGCGGGTGCCGACGACGCGATCGAGGCCATGTTGTGGTGCTCGGCGTACCAGACGCGTTGCACGCCGAGTCGCTCCGCGGTCTGCGCCAGTCGCACGCTCGCGGCGAGCGCATCGGCTGGCGTCTGACCGCGACCGACGATGGCAAGGTCGAGCAGCGAGATGGGGCGGGCGGACGCGGCGAACACGGTCCCCGAATCCTACGAGTCGAGGTTTCCGTGCGCACCTGTGCCGCACGGAAACCTCGGTCTGGCGAAGGAGGCGGGCGCTGCTACCGTCCCGCGGGCATGACCGCCAGCCAACGTTGGACCGACGCCCTGCAGCAGTGGGGCATTCCGCAGCACATCCTCGACGCCGCACCGCAGTCGCCGTGGATCCACCCCGTGGCGAACTTCCGACCCTCCGGCAACCTGTTCGTCGACACCCCTTCCCGGCGCAGGGCGCTGGAGGTACTCGAGGGTGAGCACCCATCGGTGCTCGACGTCGGGTGCGGCGGCGGCAAGGCAGCATTCGGACTCACCCCGCCCGCCACGAGCGTGTTCGGTGTCGACACGCAACCGGCAATGCTCGACGTGTTCACCGAGGAGGCCCAGGCCCGCGGCGTGCAGGTGGATACCGCATTGGGTGAATGGCCCACCATCGCCCCCTCCGTGCCATCGTGCGACGTGGTGACGTGCCACCACGTGTTCTACAACGTGCAGCAGTTGCCCCCGTTCGCAGCTGCCCTCGGCGAACATGCTCGTCGACGAGTGGTGGTGGAGATGCCGCTCCGCCACCCGCTGTCGACACTCAGTGATGCCTGGCTGCACTTCTGGAACCTTCGCCGTCCCGACACGCCCACGGCGTACGACGCGCAGGCCGTGCTGCGGGAGAGCGTCATCGACGCCCATCTCGAGGAATGCGA
>CAZQPJ010000097.1:0-8630 GCA_964595105.1 uncultured Bifidobacterium sp. | reverse complement strand
GTTCGTCGAGGCGTTCACCAACATGCGCTTCGAGCCCGCTGGCATGACCGACGATCCCGACATCCGCTTCGCCTCGTCGATCATGGACTATCTGTTCCGCCGCCTCGCACTCGAGTACCTCACCTACGACGAGCGCGCCGAGATGGGCATCTTCTCGATCGACGAGCGCAAGCAGCCGACGCTGCCGGGCGCGGAGGAGAGCGTGGTCGAGACCCGCACCGGCAGCGAGATCGCTGCCGATCCGAAGACGATCCCGACCGCCGAGGAACTCGTGCAGCAGCTCGAGCTCGGCACCGCGCCGCCAGCACCGAACAACGACATCACCAACCCCGGTGGCATCGCCCGTCCGGCCCAGCGCCACAGCGACGCGCCGATGTGCATGCAGTGCGGTGTGCAGATGAACCGGGCTGGCTCCTGCCATGCCTGCCCCAGCTGCGGCACCACCAGCGGCTGCAGCTGAGTCTGACCAATCTCGTTCTCCGTGTCACCGCACAGAACGACACACTCTCTGTGTGGTGACACGGAAGCGGCACCTGTGAGTCGGGTCGTCGCTAGGGGATGAACGGGTGGGCAGCGCGAGCTGCCACCGCGGCGCCTCGTGCGCCGGCCATGTCGAGGTCGGTCACCAGCAGGATGCTGGCCACTGCCCGTTGCTCGTCGCGCAGTGCTGTGTGGGTGCGGACCTCGTTGAGGAACCAGTCACGGAACGACGCACCGGCCTCCACCACGCCGCCTCCCACGAAGTAGGCGTGCGGGTCGGTGAAGTTGGCGGCGATGGTGAACAACCGACCGATGGCCATTGCCTGTTGCCGGAACACGTGCAGTGCCAGTTCGTCGCCCTCCTCTGCTCGGCCGCGCAGCGTCATCGCTGCCTCGGCGAGCGGCATGGACGCCAGGGGATGGTCGGGGTATCGGCTCAACCAGTAGGGGAGCAGGTTGTGCCGGATTCCTGTGAGCGAGGCGACGCTCTCGACGTCGCCATCGGCACCACAGTTGCAGCGCGGCATCGGCTGGTCTTGCTCGAGGAGGCCGTGCATCGGGATGTGCACGTGGCCGAGTTCGCCCGCCATTCCAGCTGCGCCACGCACCACGTCGCCTCGCTCGACAACGCCACCGCCGAGTCCGGTGCCCACGATGGCGGCCACGGATGATCGTTCGCCGGCGGTGGCTCCGAAGTGGCGATGGTGTGCGTAGAGCGCGGCCGCGTTGCCGTCGTTGAGGTACACCACGGGCAGGCCGAGCCGCGCCGCCAGCGCGCCGCGCACGTCGAAACCCCACCACGACGGTTGCGAGAAGTTCACCGCACCGCGGTTGGAGATGACGCCGTCGGCCGATGCCGGCCCAGGAGTGTCGAGGCCCACGGCCACCACCTGATCGCGGTGCACGCCGACCTCGTGGAGGCCGACGACGAGCGCCTGCTCCATCGCATCGATGGCGGGTCCGGTGCCTTCGGTGACCCGGCTGGGCACCTCCACCATGCGGTCGATCAGGAACCGGCCATCGGCTGCCAGCACGGTGACGTTGTTCTTGGTGCCACCGTTGTCGATGCCGACGATCACCGGGCCGCGTGCGTGCACATGGGCAACCCTACGCGCAGTGGTTGCGATGCGGAGTGCGATGGGTGAAGATGTGAGGCGTTCCGCCCGTCGTGGGCCGGATGGTGGGCGCATGCTGAACGAGTCGAAGCGAACCGAGCCCGAGAGCGTGGCCGAACATCACGTCGAGTCCACCCAGCGGCTCATCGAGGCGCTCGTCGACTCCGAGCAGCGGATGCGTCGACGTATCGAACTGCTGTCGGACGCCGTCTTCGAGTCCGATGGGCATGGCCGGTTGGTGTTCACCAGTCAGGCGTGGACGCTCATCACCGGACGGCCGATCTCCGATTCGCTCGGCCGGCCGGTTGCCGACATCTTCCATCCTGACGACCGGGCCGCGGTGGTCGCTGCGATGGCGGCCGAGTCGCCGCCGGCCCGGGTGAGGGCACGCGTCGACCGACCCGATCGCACGGTCTGGGTGGTGGTGGTGACGGCTCCCATCGACGCAGGGGGCAAGGTCGGGGTCCTGCAGGACATCACCCAGACGGTGGCCTCGCAGGAAGAACTGTTGATGCTGTCGATCGTGGCGAGCTCCACCGACAACTTCGTGGTCATCACCGACTCACGTGGGTTGACCGAATGGCTCAATCCTGCGTTCGAGCACAAGACGGGCTACACGCTGCGTGAGATGGTGGGTCGCAAGCCCGGTGCGTTCCTCCAAGGCGCCGACACAGATCAGGCGGCGGTGGCCCGCATACGCGACGCCATCGCCGAGGGCCGGTCGATCCGCGAGGAACTGCTGAACTACACGCGCGCTGGCGAGCCGTACTGGATCGAACTGCAGATCACTCCGGTGTTCAACGAGCACGGCTCGGTGGAACGGTTCATCTCGGTGCAGGTGGACGCCACCGAGGCGAAGTTGCACGGGCTCGAACAACAGAAGCAACGCGTGGCGTTGGAGGCAGCGGTGCTGAAGCGCACCGAACAGCTCGAGAAGGCCAAGGGTGAGGCCGAGAATGCGGTTCGGGCCCGGAGCTCGTTCGTCGCGAACATCAGCCACGAGATGCGGACGCCGCTGAACGCCATTCTCGGGCTCACCCGCCTGCTGAGCGCTACCGACCTCGATCCGCGGCAGTTCGATTACGTGGTGAAGATCAATGCCGCCGCCGGAGTGCTGAACCGCACTGTCAACGATGTGCTCGACTTCTCCAAGATCGAGGCGAACGCCCTCGAACTCGAACGGGCACCCTTCCGAGTCGCCTCGGTGCTCCGGAACATCGATGCCGTGGTGGGCTCGCTGGCCCGCGAACGCGGCCTCGACTTCGTGGTCGATCTCGCCCCAGCGGTGCCGGAGAAGGTGGTGGGCGATGCCCTGCGCCTCGAGCAGGTTCTGCTGAACCTCGGCGGGAACGCCGTGAAGTTCACATCGGACGGTTCGATCCGGATCGAGGTGGACGTGGTGCATGAGTCGGCCGACGACGTGGTGCTGCGGTTCGAGGTGCACGACACGGGCGTGGGAATCGAACCGGAACAGGTCGACCGTCTGTTCCAACCGTTCACCCAGGCTGATTCGTCGACGGCGCGGCGTCATGGTGGCACGGGTCTTGGCCTGTCGATCGTCGATCGAGTGGTCGGCCTCATGGGTGGGCGCGTCACCGTGGCATCCGAGCCGGAGCAGGGGAGCAGTTTCGTCTTCACGGCGCGCTTCGGCCGACTGCCCGCGGGCGTGGAGGTCGGTGACCCCACGGGCGTGCTGCCGCGGCCAGCTGCCGGTCGGCTCGCCGCGCTGCACTTCCTCGTGGCCGAGGACAATGAGTTCAACCAGCAGGTGATCAGCGAGTTGCTCGAGTCGGAGGGCGCCGACGTGACGCTTGCCGGGTCGGGCAGCGAGGTGCTCGAGCGCCTCGCCGCCGGGCTGAGCCCCGACGTCGTGCTGATGGACGTGCAGATGCCCGGAATGGATGGACTCGAGACCACGAGCCGACTGCGGAGCAACCCGGCCCACACCGATCTACTCGTGATCGCGATGACCGCCGATGCGCTCGGCGAGCAGCGTGCGGCATGTCTGGCGGCTGGCATGAACGACTTCGAGACCAAGCCGTTCGACCTCGACCATTTCTGCGAAACACTGGCTCGGTGGATGCCCGACGCGGTGGCGGGCGAGACTCAGGCGGTCTCCACCTCTGCGGGGCACCACCAGCACGTCGATCCCGGTGCCCTGGCGCGACTGCTGAACAACGACCCGGTGAAGGTCGCGCGGTTCGGGCAGCGCTTCGTCGAGACCGGGCGCGACACGATTGAGCGCATGCGCAGCGCGACCGCGGTCGACGATCGTGATGAACTGGCTCGTCTTGCTCACAGTTTCCGCCCTGCTGCGGCCACCGTCGGTGCGCATCGCCTCGCCGACCTCATCGCGGGCCTCGAGCGTGCGATCGGCGACGGTGACGCTACGGCTGCCTCGTTCCAAGCCGTCGCCATTGAATTCGGTTACGTTGCACAGGTGCTGAGCCTGGAGACGATGCGGCGATGAGTTCGCTCCTGTCGGCGCTGACCGTGATGGTCATCGATGATGACGACTTCATGCTCGAGGTGGTGTCGGAACTGCTGACCCAGATGGGCATCTCGAGCGTCGTGCCGATGAGCGACGGTTGGTCGGCGTTGGCGTTCGTTGCCGATGGCGCGGTGCGACCCGATGTGATCCTGCTCGACCTCAGCCTCGAGGGCATGCACGGCACGGAGATGTTGCGCCACCTGGCGAATCGCGGGTTCGCCGGCGCGTTGGTGATGATGTCGGGCTCGAGCGGTGCACTGCTGCGCGCAGCCAGTGGCCTCGCCACCGACTACGGCCTCACTGCGGCCGGCGAAGTGGTGAAGCCGGTCGACCCGGAGCGACTGCGGGCGATCCTCGAGACGGTGGCGCTCGGTCAGAGCGCCGAGTAGAGCGCGTCGACCAGTGCCCGGTTGCGGGTGCTCTGCCATCGCGGGATGACGTGGTTCATCACATAGCCGAAACCGATGCGCGCCTCCGGGTCGGCGAAGCCGAGCGCTCCGCCCGTGCCGAAGTGACCGAACGATCGACGGTTGGGCCCGAGCGGACGGCGCTCACTGGTGGGCACGAAGCCGAGTCCGAAGGCCACCTCCTCGCCCAGCACCGGGCATGGTCCCTGTGACTGCACGGAGGTGGCTTCGGCAAGCAGGTCGGACGACATCAACAGCGGCCGTTCCGTCGCCAGCGCCGAGTAGATGCGCGCCAACCCCGATGCCGAGCCGTGCCCGTTCGTCGATGGCACCTGCGCCGAGCGCCACTCGGTGGTGTTCACGACGTCGTGCGACGAGTAGCCCGGAGGGTTGAAGTAGCCGCCGAACACCATGAAGCCGGTGTCGTCGAGTGCATCGAGGTCGATGGTGCCGTGCGGTGAGGAGGGGGCCCAGATGACATCGGCGCAGCGATGCTGCTGATCGGCGGGTACGCCCCACCACAGGTCGGCACCGAGCGGCTCTGCGATGTCGCGGAGGAGCATCCCTGGGTTCCGTCCCGTTGCGCGACGAGCGATCTCGCCGACGAGATGCCCGTAGGTGTTGGTGTGGTACACCACCCGACTGCCGGGCTCGAACCACGGTGCCGTGTCGGCGAGCGCCCGGGCGACGACCTCCCAGCGCCACAGGTCGTCGTTGGAGAGTCGCGATCGGATTGCAGGAACACCGGCCTGGTGCGACAGGGCGTGCCGCACCGTTGCCGCCTCCTTCCCGTTCGCGCCGAACTCCGGCCAGACGCGGGCGACCGCGTCATCGAGCGACAGCAGCCCGGCGTCGACGGCGCGCAGCGCAGCGAGCGCGACGAGCGCCTTGCCGACGGAGTAGAAGTTGACGATGGTGTCGTGACGCCACTCGCGGCTGCGTGCCTCGTCGGCCCAGCCGCCCACGAGGTCGACCACCGGCCGTCCATCGATGATGATGCACACGGCCGCGCCCACCTCGCCCCGTGACGCGAAGTTCTCGGCGAACGCGTCACGCACCGGCCGGAACGCTGTGTCGCAGAAGCCGGTCACCAGGGTGGTCATCGTGGGCAGTCTGCCACTGGGCGTCAGGTGTCCGAGGCGTTGGTGAACGATCCGACCTGCCAACCTGTGCGCATGGAGAACTTCACGAACCGGATCGCAGTGGTCACCGGTGGCGGGACCGGAATGGGCCGAGAGCTTGCTCGGCAACTGAGTGCCGAAGGGTGCCACGTGGCGATGTGCGACGTGTCGGCGGAGAACATGGACGACACCCGAGCGCTCTGCCTGGCCGACGCACCCGCAGGCACCCGTGTCACCACCTTCGTGGCCGACGTCAGCAGCGAGGCGCAGATGCAGGCGTTCGCCGCCGCCGTGGCGGCCGAGCACGGCACCGACCACATCCATCTTCTGTTCAACAACGCCGGCATCGGTGGTGGCGGCAGCTTCGTGAACGACTCGCGGGCCGAGTGGGAGACCACCTTCAACGTCTGCTGGGGCGGTGTGTACCTCGGCTGTCGTGTGTTCATGCCCATGCTGCTGGCAGCGAGCGATGCGCACATCATCAACACGGCCAGCGTGAACGGCTTCTGGGCATCGCTGGGGCCGAACATTCCGCACACCGCCTACAGCGCCGCGAAGTTCGCCGTGAAGGGCTTCTCCGAGGCGCTCATCACCGACCTCGCCGTGAATGCACCCCACGTGAAGGTGTCGGTGGTGATGCCGGGCCACATCGGTACCAGCATCGTCATCAACTCCGGAAAGTTCTTCGGCCGCGAGCCGAAGGAGATGACCGGCGACCAACTGCAGGAGATGCGCGAACGAATGGCGAAACGGGGTATCGACCTCAGCGCCGCCAGCGACGACGACCTTCGTGTGGGCATGCAGATGCAGGCCGAGATGTTCCGTGACGCGGCGCCCACCAGTGCCGCACAGGCGGCGACGATCATTCTCGATGGCGTGCGGGCCGAGCGGTGGCGCATCCTCGTGGGCGACGATGCGGTGTCGCTCGACGAACTGGTTCGGCTGTACCCGACCGATGCGTACAGTGCAGCCTTCCTTCCGCACCTCAAGTCGCGCGGGCTGTTCGCCTTCGCCACGCAGGACATTCCCGACTGACCGATGGTCGTTGGTCCCTTCTTCGGGGACCAATGGCCATGGTGATGGTCTCGGTCGGTGCCATACCGTGACGTCGACGAAGGTTGCCGGAACCGCCGGTCACCGGGTCTCGAAATCGAGGTAGTGATGTCGTTCCAGCATGCGGTGGTGTGGCTCGATCACCTGCGAGCGGTGGTGATCGACTTCTCGGTCGACGCCGATCATGTCCATCTGGTGGCCAGCCCCACCGAGCAGCGTCAGGTGCATCGCAAGTCGGGCGCGGTGGGAAGTGGGAAGCATGCGGAGGATCGTTCCTTCTTCGACGGCATCGTGGAGGCCCTGGGTGACGCTCGCGACGTGCTGGTGGTGGGGCCTGGCCTCGCCAAGCACTCACTGATCCGCGACCTGCAGCATCGTCATCCCAAGGTGCATGATCGAGTGGTGGGGGTCGAGACCATGGACCACCCGCAGGTCGACGAATTGCTCGCCTCGGCGCGGCGCTACTTCAAGCGGGTCGACAGCCTCCGCGGTGTGTAACCGTGTCACAGGGCGCGGGTAGGGTCGCGGCCTGTGGCAACGCTGAGGTTCAGTTTCGGAACCATGGGCTCTGGCAAGAGCACCGTGGCGCTCCAGATCCATCACAACCTTGCCAGCCGCGACCTGTACGGGCTGCTGCTCACCACTCTCGACCGCGAGGGAGCGCAGGTCACGAGCCGACTGGGCGTCGCTGCCGAGGCAGTGGAGGTGCTACCCGACCGTGATCTCCACAAGTTGGCGCTCGAGCACTGGCCGCTGCACTACCTCGTGTGCGACGAGGCGCAGTTCTACACCACCGAGCAGTGCGACCAGTTGGGTCGCGTGGTCGACGAACTCGGGGTCGACGTGTTCGCCTTCGGCCTCATCACCGACTTCCGTGGCCTGCTGTTCGAGGGCACCCGGCGGCTGCTGGAGATCGCCGACGAACGCGTTCCGATGCAGGTGGAAGCACGATGCTGGTGCGGGGCCCGGGCCACGCACAACGCACGCGTCGTGAACGGTGAGATCGTCTTCGAGGGCGAGACGGTGGTGGTGGGCGACACGGGTGAGAGTCCCGACCAACCGCTCTTCGGTGATGTCGTGCGGTACGAGTTGTTGTGCCGTGCCCATTTCCGGGCCGGCGAACTGGGCACCTGACGTGGCGCTGGGTGCTTCTGGTCCTGCGGCGACGCCGAAGCAGGTCGCGTATCTCGAAGCCCTGCTGGAGAAGGCTGGCTATGAGTCGTTTCGGGCTGCCCGCCGACCGCTCGGTCTCACCCAACGGCAGGGATCGGGAAAGTTCACCCGGCAGGAGGCATCTGAGCTCATCGACCGACTGGTGAACGGCGACTCCGTGCCGGAAGTACCCGAACCGGCCGACGACGCTGCCAGTAGCGCCCAGGCCGAACTCCTGCGCGGCATGCCGGCACAGTGGCTCGCCGATGAGCTGGTGCGACGCGGCTGGTCGGTGAGCGAACCCGGTCCTTGAGTCGGGTTCCCGAACGTCAGTCGAGCGGCACGCCGAAGCGACCGCGTTCGAAGTCGGCGAATGCCTGACGCAGTTCCTGCTCGGTGTTCATCACGAACGGGCCGTATCGGGCGACGGGTTCGCCGATGGGCTGCCCGGTGAGCACGATCACCTCGCTGGAGTCGGCAATGCCGGTGACCGTGAGCGTTGGCGTGTCGACCTCGGCCATGATGCCCTCGTCGAGGCGGGTTTCGTTCACCTGTACGGCGCCGGTCATCGGATACACGAGCACGCGGTGGCCGCCGGGCAGTTGCGTGTCGGCCGTGCTGCCCTGCCGCAGCGTGAGGTGGGCGTAGGAAATGGGCGTGCGGGTGCTGCCCGGACCGCGCAGGCCGAACAGTTCACCGGCGATCACACGCACCGTGCCACCGGGGATCTCCTCGATGGCGTTCGCCTCGGCGCGAAGGTCTTGGTAGGCGGGTTCGCACATCTTCTCGGCGGCGGGCAGGTTCACCCACA
>CAZQPJ010000096.1:0-8665 GCA_964595105.1 uncultured Bifidobacterium sp. | reverse complement strand
ATTTCGTCGCCGTGCCCGATGCCGAGGTGGAACTGATCGCTGAGGTGGCCTCGATGGTCAGCTACGGATGGGGCGTGATACCGGCAACCGTCACCAGTGGCGCGACCACCTTCTCGACCTCATTGTTTCCCAAGAACGGTGGGTACCTCGTACCGCTGAAGGATGCAGTGCGACGAGCCGAACGAATCGTCATCGGCGACGTCATCGAGGTGCGGTTGTCACTCGACCTCTCGCGTCCTGGCGGCCGGCGCCGGCGTTGACGCCGGCTAGAGCTTGACCGTGTTCTGCAAGCCCTCGGCGCCGATGCTGACGGTGTAGATGACGACGTCGACATCGCCGAGATTGCGGCCGTTGTGCTTCGTGCCCACAGCCTCGACGAACGTGCTACCGGGCCCGTACTCCTTGGTGATGCCGCCGTCGTACTCCACGGTGACCACACCCTCCATCACGTGCACCACGAGTGGCGTGTCGTGGCGGTGCCAACCGGTCTCCACGCCAGGCGGAATGGTGACGATGCCAGCGCTGACCTCGGCATGCGAATCATGCGGGTACACGAGGTCCTGGTCGAGGATGTCGGCACGGGCCTTCACCAGAAGGTCCTCCCGGGTCGCCGTGGCAGTGGGGTCGGGCTGAGGAAGATCGCCGCAGCCGGAAAGGCTGAGAGCGGTGATGAGGCCGAGAGCGGCCAGGGAGGCGTGAATGGTCCTGCGCATCGCCGCGACGCTAGTGGTGCCGTGTCCGCCAGTCTCGGACTCCGCACTACGGTGGCGTCATGCTGACCGCCACCGAGGTCGAACGATTCTGGGGCGACGGCTTCCTGTCGGTGCCGCGCCTCATCGACGATGAGGAACTCGACCGCCTGCGTACTGCGTACGACGACATCATCGACTTCCGGGTCGAGTCGCCCACCGACCGCAACCTCGGTGGCATCACCCGGCAGGTGCTGGTGCCCTCCATGGTGCACCCGGTGTTCGATCACAACGGTGCCATCGAGGCAGCGCGGGAGATCATGACCGATCTGTTCGGGTGCAGTGCATCGAACCGCACCTACGACATGCTGATCGACAAGCCGGCCGGCCATCCGCACGAGACCCCGTGGCATCAGGACGCGGCGTACTTCGAGCGACCGGTCACGAAGCCCGGCTTCACCCTGCCTCTGCGCAGCATCCAGTTCTGGGTGGCGCTCGACCCTGTCGACGAGCGGAATGGCTGCATGCAGTTCGTCGCCGGCCGCCACCACTCCGGCACCGCCGAGCACGCGGTGGTGAGCGGTCACCCCGATGACGACGGCCGCCTGATCGGCATCCCGGATCCGGAAGTCGTGGGCGCGTCGACGGCGGTGGCGATTCCCCTCGAGGCCGGTGGCGCCACCTTCCACACGGCGCTCACGCCGCACTACACCGGGCCGAACCTCACCGCCGATCGGCCGCGTCGCGCCTACATCTTCAACCTGCTCGCCGCCGACGAACCGAGCACCCTCATTCAAGACGTCGTGCGAGCGAACTACGTACGCGACGTGGCCGATGCGGTCGATCGCGGATTAGCGACGCGTCCGAGGCCCTGAGACTCAGGCCCACAGGCGGAGGGCCGTGAACACGGCCATGCCCACGGTCATCATCAGCAGCATGTTGCGACGCCACGCGAACACCGCTCCGGCCGCAAGCACCGCCCACATCGGGTTGTTGTGGATGCTGAGGAAGGGGTGGTGGTCGCGGGTGAACACCGTGGGCGCGACGATGGCCGTGAGGGCGCATGCCGGCGCGAACCGCAGCGCCCGTTCCAGCAGCGGGGGCAACTGGAAGCGCTGGGGCAGCATGAAGAAACTCGAGCGTGTGCCGACGGTGACCAGCGTCAATCCGGCGATCGCAACGAGCGCATAGGCGATGTCGTCGAACCGGTTCACGGGGCCGACGTCCTCGCCTGGAGGGTCTCTGCCGTCACTGCGACCGTGGCTCCCACGAGCACCGACAGCAGCAGGCCCAGTTTCATGGGCATGTTGGCGGTGAGCACCGCCAACACACCGGTCACGGCCACTCCGGCGAGGGCGGGGAAGCGTGTGGCGAACGGGATGAGCACTGCCAACAACGCCATGGTGGCTGCGAGTTCGAGGCCCCACGAGGTGGGAGCGAAGCCGCCGACAACCATGCCCACCACGGATGACCCGTGCCACGCCAGCCAGTTCACTCCGTTGATGCCGTAGAAGTACCCGTACTGCTGCGGCGAGTCGCGTTCCTGGTCGGCGCCGAAGCGGGATGCGAACATCGCGAAGCCGAGGTCACCGTTGATGTAGCCGGCAAGCAGCCGCTGCGGCGCGGTCATCTTCGTGAAGTACGAACGCGAGGCCGCCGAGAAGATGACGAAGCGCATGTTCACCAGCAGCGCCGTTGCCCACACGACCGGCAGCGGCGCGTGAACGGCCAGGAGCGGCAGCACTGCGAGCTGGGCAGAACCTGCGTAGACGGGAATCGAGAACGTGATCGCCATCCACAACGGCATGCCGGCATTGACGATGGCCACTCCGGTGACGAGACCCCAGATGGCCACGGGCAGCACCATCGGCAGGTAGGCGCGTGCACCTTCGCGGAACGCGGCCGGGTCGTGTTCGGCGATGACGATGCGCCGCGGCGCGGTCATCGTGCGAGTCGCTCGAGTTCGAGCTCGATCACTCCGCGGACGTCGACCTCGGTGAGGATGCGCACCGGCCGGCGGCCGTGCCACGCGCCTTCGTGGTCGCTGTCGGCCACGGCGGCGAGGGTCTTGCCGCGGCACACGCTGTGGCCGGTGTCGACACGGACGGGCAGTTCCTTCCAGCCGAACAGGTGCGGGGCGATCATGTAACTGATGGTGGTGCTGTCGTGCACGAAGATGCCGTCGAGGCCATACCGGTCGCGGTAGAAGCCGGAGTAGAACGGCACGATGCGGGCGAGGTGCTCGGCGCGCGGGCCGGGCGTCGATGCGGCTCGATCGAGATCGGCCGAGGTCATGTACACGGTGTGGGTGACATCGAGGCCCACCATCACCATCGGGCAGTCGGCTCCGAACACGATGTCGGCAGCCTCGGGATCGTTGATGACGTTCGCCTCGGCGGCAGGGGAGGCGTTGCCGCTCACGAACGCGGCGCCACCCATGACCACGATCTCCTTCACGAACGACGTGATGTCGGGCTGGATGAGCATGGCGAGCGCCATGTTGGTGAAGGGGCCGAGCAGCACCACGGTGACCTCGCCGGGGTCGGCCATCACCGTGTCGATGATGAACTGCGGCGCCGAGGTGGTGACCGGTGAGCGGGTGGACGGCGGAAGGAAGGCGTTGCCCTGGCCGTCGTCGCCGTGCACGAACTCCACCGGCCCGCGGTACTCCATGGCGAGAGGCCGTGTGGCCCCGTGTGCCACCGGAATGTCGGGGCGACCGGCGATGTCGAGGAGTCGCAACGCGTTGGTGGTGCACACGTCGGTGTGGCAGTTGCCGAACACCGTGGTGAGGCCGAGCACCTCGAACTCGGGTGAGGCCAGCGCGTAGAAGATGGCCATGGCGTCGTCGATGCCGGGGTCGGTGTCGATGATGATCTTGCGCGGAGGAGCCACGAAGCGAATGTACTTGCCGCGCCCTGAGGCGACCCTGATCGGCGTGGGGGTCACAGTGTTTTCCTGATTTCGGCGGTGGCGGTGGTGCTCTCAATCGAACATATGTACGATAGCCGCATGTCGATCGACGACGTTGCCGAACAGGTGCTGGTGAGCCCGCAGGAGCTGATCGAGCAGTGGCGCGACCTCGAACGCCGGCTCGCAGTGTTCGCCCTCGCCACCGCACACGTCAGCGACGCGGGCCGCTGGGCCGACGACGGTTCGGTCACCATGAAGGCGTGGATGCGCAACGAGTTGCGCATGTCGGATCAACAGGCCGGAGCGTGGCTCGGTCAGGCAGGCCTGCTGAACCGGTACGACGCCGTTGCCGAGGCAGCGCTGAACGGAACCCTGTCGCAGGGGCAGCTGTCCGAGCTGCGGCGCCTCGACCGGCCGAAGTACCGCGGGCTCCTCCGCGAGCTGCAGGGTGACCTTGTCGACACGGTGGCAACGCTCGACGTGCAGAGCACGGCAACAGCGTGCGATGTCTGGAAACAACGGGCCGATGCGGTGCTCGACGACGGTGCTCCGGCCGACGAGCCACTTCGCTCGCTCACCTTCCAACGTGCCGGCGACCGGCAACTGCTGGGCCGACTCTCGTTCGACGACGCTGCGGCCACCGAGTTCGAACAGGCCATCGGCACCGCCATCACGTGGGAGGGCGACAGCGACTGCCGCACGCTTGCGCAACGTCGCGCCGACGCCCTGTTCGACGTGGTGTCGTTCTTCAACCGGAACCACACCACCGCCACCACGCCCCGGCACCATGCCCGTGTCACGTTGTCGCTCGACGCGGGCAGTCTCGATGGTCCCATCGCCGTCCACACCCACTCGGGTCGGTTGGTCGCATCCGAGTGTGCCGACGCAGCGCTCTGCGACTGTGTGCTGCACACCGTGCTCCGCGACCCTCATGGGGTGCCTGTTGGGTTCGGACGGGCTCGTTACACCGTGCCGCCGTCGCTGTTCCGACAGGTGGCGGCACGTGACGGCGGGTGCCGGTTCCCCGGCTGCAACCGCCCTGTGGCGTTCTGCGAGGCCCATCACATCGTCTACTGGCGGCACGGTGGTGGCACCGACTACGGCAACCTCGTGTTGCTGTGCAGCCGGCACCATCACCTCGTGCATCGCCAGCACATGCGTCTCGCGCTTCAGCCGAGTGGTGAACTCGAGGTCGTGTGGCCGAATGGAGCGACTCGCGAGTCGCAGCCCAGGGGAGCGCCCCCACGAACGCGTGCGGCGTGAGGGTCAGTCCGCCGAAGCGGGTTCGGGCAGCCGCAGCCGAGTCGCCAGCAGCGAGGTGGCCACGAGGTGTAGTGCCGAGGCGATGATCAGCGCGTTTGTCACCGTGCTTCGACCTGCGACGGCGCCCCACACCACAGCGCCGATCGACGTGCCGGTCCACACCGACAGCATCACCACCGAACTCGCCCTGCCACGGATCCAACTCGGCAACTGCAGCATGAAGAGCGAGTAGACGACGTTGATGGCGGCCATCTGTCCGATGCCGGTGCACAGCACGCCGAACACGGCGAGAGGGAGTGAGCGGGCTGCCGCCATGGAACCGGCGCCTGCTGCCCAGGTCACCGCCGCCGCCATCACCAACGCGTCGGACGTCATCCGGGCCTTCAGCCGGGGAAGCGCCCACACCGCCACGATGGCACCGACGCCGAAGGCCGCCGAAAGGATGCCGAACTGGCCGGCGGTGGTGTCGAGTTGGTGGCGTGCGAGGCTCGGCAGCAGCGCCATGGCTGCCGAAGTGCAGAAGAACGAGGTGGCGATGCGCACCGGATAGCGGATCAGTTCCGTCCGCTGCACGAAGTACGTGACTCCGGTCTTCATGGCCGCCAGAAGCGGCTCGTCGGATGTGGGCCCCGGCCGTTCGGGCCGGTACCGCCACATCACCCACACGATGCCGAGGAACGACACTGCGTTCAGCATGAACACGGCGCCCGGGCCGGCGGCGGCGATCACCACCCCGGCGAGCGCCGGTCCGACCGACTGCGACCCGTTGTAGGCGACGTTGTTGAGTCCGATCGCCTGGGTCAGCTCATCGGGGCCCACCAGTTCGGGGATGAGGGCCATGAAAGCGGGACCCGACATGGTCATCACCACCGACAGAAGGAAGGTGCCGAGCAGCAGCAGCGGCACGTCGAGTCGGTCGGTGAGTGCCAGCACGCCCAGGGCTGCAGCGAAGGCGAGCGAACCGATCTGGCTGGCGATGATGAGGCGGCGACGGTCGACCACATCGGCGAGCGCGCCCGACGGCACGGCGACCAGGACACCGGGAATCGCCCACGCCGTCTGCACGAGGCTGATGATGGTGGGCGAGGTGGTGAGGTCGGTGATGGCCCATGCGGCCCCGACGGTGTGCATGCTCGTGCCGATGTTCGACACGAGGGCGGCGAGCCACAGCCAGCGGAACACCTTCACCCGCAACGGCGACCACGGCCCGAGGGCGGGTTGCATCGCTGTGCTCACGGGGGCAGTCTTGCCGAGATGACGGTGCCCGACCTCACCATTGATCGCTCGGCCCGCGTCGAGCGCATCGATCTCGATCGACACTCGTGGGTCGACATGGTGCACGGATTCGTCCGTGAGCCGAAGGAGCATCTCGACCACCTCGTCAGCACGGCCGCATGGGGGCAGACCGAGGTGCTGCGGTACGACCGATACGTACCCGAGAACCGGCTCGGCACCGGCATGCGTTCCGATGCGCTGCCGCTGCTGCGCCAGACCGACCTCCACCTCCAGTCGCGGTACCGAGTGAACTTCGAGGGTGTGGCGGCATTGCTGTACCGCGACGGCAACGACTTCCAGGGTTTGCACAGCGACCGGATGATGCGCTGGCTCGACGACACTCTGATCGCCATCGTGGTGTTGGGGGAGCGTCGGCCGTTCGTGGTCCGGCCGCGCACCGACTGGGTGGCGGCGGCAGCGAATCGGGTGCCGGCCGGTGACCATCCGGACGACATCGTGCTGTTGCCGGGCGAGGGTGACATGTTGGTGATGGGGGGTGCCTGCCAGCGCGACTGGTTGCACGGCGTGCCTGCGCACGTCACCTCCCAGCCGCGCCTCTCGCTGACGTGGCGGTGGTCGAGCCGGCGTGGCCGTCCGGACACGAATCCGGGGCATTACGACGGCCGGCAGTTCGGTGGCGAGTCCGTTCGGCAGGGGTCGCGTTGGCGTCGTTCCACATCGTGAAATTCCCGGCACGGTTGTATGGGGAATGGGTCCGAGAGTGGTGGCGACGAGGCCCCTCGCAGGCGTAGATTGGGCACCCTTGGGAACCGCAGACCACGCCGCCGCCGACCTCGACCAACTTGCCGCGCTCGTGCGCGACTTCGCCGACGTTCCGGGCGGTCTCCTGCCGGCGCTGCACGCCGTGCAGCACCACACCGGGCACGTGCCCACCGATCTCATTCCCGCCCTCGCCGACACGTTCAACCTGGCAGTGGCCGAGGTGCACGGGGTCATCAGCTTCTACAAGGACTTCCGCACCGAGGCACCGAAGGGGCCGCTCGTGCAGGTGTGCCGCGCCGAGGCCTGTGCCTCCCGCGGTGCGGCCGCCGTGTGGGATGCCGCAGTGCTCGCCGGTCACGACCGCTCGGTGGAGGTGGAGGAAGTCTTCTGCCTCGGCCTCTGCACCCAGGGTCCCGCGGTGGCATCACTCGGCACCATGCACGTGGGTGTCACCCCTTCATCCGTCGAGACCATCATCGGCAGTGCGGTTCGCCGCGAAGGTGCACCCACCGACGTGCCCACCGGCGGCGTCGGGGTCACCGTCTACGTGCCCGCCGACGTTGCGGCGCGTGCTGCTGGTGCCGATGCGGTCGCCGCTGCCTTCGCCAGTCGCGACGGCGTACGCGTGGTGCGGAACGGCTCGAGGGGCATGCTGTGGTTGGAGCCACTGGTGGAGGTCGCCACGCCCGAGGGGCGGGTTGCCTACGGCAATGTGCAGGCGAGCGATGTCGATTCGCTCATGGCAGCGGGCGTGTTGCATGGCGGTGAGCATCCGTTGCGCCTTGGTCCGACCGACGCATTGCCGTGGATGCAGGGTCAGAGTCGTGTCACCTTCGGACGAATCGGCGTGGTCGACCCGCGTGACGCCGACGACTACGTGGCCCACGGCGGGCTGGCCGGTCTTCGTCGAGCCCTGTCGATGTCGCCTGCCGAGGTGGTCACCGAGGTCACCGACAGCGGACTGCGCGGTCGCGGCGGCGCTGCGTTCCCCACCGGCATCAAGTTCCGCACGGTCCTCGACACGCCGTCCGACCGCAAGTACGTGGTGTGCAACGCCGACGAGGGCGACAGCGGCACGTTCGCCGACCGCATGCTGATGGAGGGCGACCCCTTCCTGTTGGTGGAGGGCATGACCATCGCGGGCTGGGCGGTGGGCGCCAGCGACGGCTACGTCTACATCCGCAGCGAGTACCCCGACGCCATCGTGGCGATGCAGGCGGCCATCGCCGCCGCCGAGGCACGCGGCTGGCTCGGCGACGACGTGCTCGGCAGCGGCTTCGCCTTCCGTCTGCACGTTCGTGTCGGCGCCGGTGCCTACATCTGCGGTGAGGAGACGGCGCTCATCGAGAGCATCGAAGGTCGGCGCGGCATCGTGCGTGCCAAACCGCCGCTGCCCGCCATCGAAGGACTCTGGGGCAAGCCCACTGTCATCAACAACGTGCTGAGCCTTGCTGCGGTGCCGTCGATCCTCGCCGATGGCGCTGCCGCCTACGCCGCACTCGGTGTGGGCCGCAGCCGCGGCACCCAGGTGGTTCAGTTGGCCGGCAACGTTGCCCGTGGCGGCATCGTGGAGGTTCCCTTCGGGGTCACCGTCCGCGAAGTGGTGGAGCAGTGGGGCGGTGGCACGGCGTCAGGTCGTCCGGTGCGGACCGTGCAGGCCGGCGGCCCTCTGGGCGCCTATCTGTCGCCCGAGCAGCTCGACCTGCCCATCGACTACGAGGCCTTCAATGCCGCCGGGGCACTGCTCGGCCACGGCAGCCTCGTGGTGTTCGACGACACGGTCGACATGGCGGCGATGGCGC
>CAZQPJ010000095.1:0-8675 GCA_964595105.1 uncultured Bifidobacterium sp. | reverse complement strand
CAGCAGGTCGACGATGCGATCGAACATATTGCGGTCGCAGATGATGAGCGTCGGATCGAGGACCAGCGATCGGGCGATGCTGATTCGCTGGCACTGGCCGCCGGAGAACTGGTGAGGCTGGCTCTCCGCTGCGCGGGCGGGGTCGATGCCCACCTCTTCGAGCAGGGCATCCACCTTGGCGGAGCGATCCGACTCCGAGCCGCGCTTCCAGATGCTCAGCGGTTCCATCACGATGTCGCGCACCTTGCGTCGTGGGTTCAGCGACGAGATGGGATCCTGGAAGATCATCTGCATGCGCGTGCGCGCTTCACGCATGTCGGCGAGCGACATGGTGGTGAGCTCACGGCCCTCGAACGACACGGAGCCGCCCTCGGGACGACGCAACTGCATCACTGCACGACCGGTGGTGCTCTTTCCGCATCCGCTCTCACCAACGAGGCCGAGCGTCTCGCCGCGCAGCACGTCGAAGCTGATTCCGCTGACGGCATTCACCTTCAGGCCGGTGCGGCCGACGGGGAACTCAACGGTGAGGTCCTCCACGCGCAGCAGGACGTCGCCCTCTGCTCGGAGATGTGCCTTTCCGGTACCGGCCATCAGGCTGCCCCCACCTTCGTTGCTTCGTTGCGAGCCCGAGCCTCGTGGTACTCGGGTGAACCGACCGGATACCAGCATGCATACGAGTGCGATGGATCGTCGGCGGTGACGGTCAGCGGCGGCTCCTCCTCGAGGCAGCGCTCGCTCGCGTACGGGCACCGAGGCGCGAACCGGCATCCCTTCGGCGGGTTCACGAGGTCGGGAGGCCTGCCCGGGATGACGTTGAGCCTCGTGTGGCTCGGCTCCTCCAGCTTCGGGATGCTGGCGAGGAGGCCTTCGGTGTAGGGCATCTTCATCGCTGCGAAGAGCCGACGGGTGGGTGCCTTCTCCACCAGCTTGCCGCCATACATCACGGCAATCTCGTCGGTGTGACCGGCCACAACGCCGAGGTCGTGGGTGACGAGCACCAGCGACATGTTGCGCTCCCGCCGTTGTTCGCCGAGGAGGTCGAGAATCTGCGCCTGCACGGTGACGTCGAGCGCTGTCGTCGGCTCGTCGGCGAACAGTGCCGTCGGACCGCACGCCATGGCGATGGCGATCATGACGCGCTGGCGCATGCCGCCCGAGAGTTCGTGCGGGTACTGCTTCAGGCGCTGCTCGGGCTCCGGGATGCGTACGTCCTGCAGCAGACGGCGCGCTGTTGCCTCGGCGGTCGACTTGTTCATGCCGAGGTGGATGCGGAGCGGTTCGGCGATCTGGTCGCCGATGCGCATGAGCGGGTTCAGTGAGGTCATGGGGTCTTGGAAGATCATGGCCATCTCCTTCCCCCAGATGTGCCGCATCTGTCGGCGGGTCTTGTTGCCCACCTCGACACCGGCGAACTTGATGCTGCCGGAGCGAATGGTGCCCTTGGTGGGCAGCAGACCCATGATGGATCGGGAGAGGATGGTCTTGCCGGACCCGCTCTCGCCGACGATGCCGAGCGCCTTGCCGCGTTCGAGTGTGAAACTGACGCCGTCGACGGCTCGAACGACACCACGAGGCGTCTGGAAATGCGTGCGCACCTCGGTGAGTTCGAGCAGTGCCTCGCCGGTGTCGCGGCTCGCGGCCTGGGTGACGTTGCCGAATGCGGAGCTCATACCGCTGCCTCCCGCACATCGAATCGCCGGGCAAGCCGGTCTCCGATGAGGTTGAACGAGAGCACGGTCATGAACAGCATGATGCAGGGGAAGATCGTCGCCCACCATGCCTTCTGGAGTCGTGCTCGGTTGCCGTTGATCATGAAGCCCCACGAGGTCTCGAGGCCGAGGCCGAGGAAGGCGAGTGCACCCTCGGCGGCGATGAGGATGCCGAGTCCGGTCGCGGCAACCGTGACCATGGCGGGAACGAGGTTCGGCAGGATTTCGCGGAACAGGATCCGACGGTTTCCGGACCCGAGGCTGCGGGCAGCGAGCACGAACTCCCTCTCGCGAAGCGCCATGGTCTGCGCACGGACGATTCGTGCGAGGGGAGCCACCGCAAGGATGCTGAGTGTGAGGATGATCTGCCACTTGCGCGTCATCCAGTTGAGCCAGGCGTAGTCGATCTTGATGTCGTCGAGGCGACGGACCAGCATGATGGCCAGAACGAGCGCCGGAATGGCGAGCAGGCAGTCGACGAAGATCGAGATCACACGATCGACCCAGCCTCGGTAGTAGCCGGCCATCATTCCCAGTGCGCCACCCACGATGAGACCGATGACGGTGGATGCAAGTCCGATCATGAGCGTGTTGCGGGCGTAATAGATGCACCGGGCGAACACGTCGAAGCCGTTGCCGTCGGTGCCCCACCATGCGCTCCAGCCGGGACCCAACTTGTAACTGAGCATCAGCTTGCCGTTGACCCTGACCTTCGTGTCGGCGCCGCGGATGAACGGAAGGAAGTCGGCGAAGACGGTGAGAACGAGCAGCGTGAGCAGCCAAGTGGCTCCGAAGAGGACACCGAACTTCGGAAGCCGTCGACGACGGACCTTGGGCGGAGCAACATCGACTGGTGCAGCAGAGATGGTGGCGGTCATGACAGGTTCACCCCAGAGCTCGGGCTTGGCGGATACGTGGATCGATGAGGGCGTACGACAGATCGGTGAGCAGGTTCACGATGACCACGATGAGCACGATGATGGCCACGAAGCTCTGCACCGTGAAAAGGTCGGATGACAGCACCGACACCACCAATTGGGAGCCGAGCCCATCGAGATCGAAGAGCGACTCGACGAGCACGGCGCTACCGACAAGGGCTCCCAGTTGCGTGCCGACGGCGGTGACGAGAGAGAAGAGAGAGTTGCGCAGGGCGTGCTTCCACAGGACTCGCTGCGGCGGCACACCCTTGGCGCTCGCCAGCGTGATGAAGTCGCTCTGCAGCGTCATGATCATGTCGGCCCGCAGGAGGCGGGCGTAGATGGCGGCGATGGGAATGACCAGTGTGAGGGTGGGCAGGAAGAAGTTCTTCACGTGCTCGCCGAGGTTGTCCCAAGGGTAGATCTTGTCACCGATGCTCGGGAAGATCTTCCAGTGCACGACGAAGAGCAGTTTGAGGAAAAGCCCGAGCACGATGCCGGGGATGCCGACGCCGATGAAGGTGACGATGCTGCCCACCTTGTCGAACACCCGGTCGCGTCGGTAGGCCTGCCAGACGGCGACTGGGATCGCGAGCAGGAGGCCGAAGATGATGGCGTACATCCCGAGCAGCACGGTGGTCCACACGCGGGGCTTGAGGAGCGCCGCAACGGTGGTGGAGTTCTGCGGAGACGTTCCCAGATCGAAGTGGAACAGCAGGTTCTTCAACCACGTGCCGTACTGCACCACGAAGTTCGAGTCGAGGCTGTATCGCTGGATCATGTCGGCCGACTCCTGCGGGGTCAGCGGTTTGCCGGCCAGCTTGATCGACATGGTGACAGCGTCCTTCGAGCCGATGCGCATCACCACGAGCACGCTGAACGTGACGATGACGAACACCAGCAGGAGCTGAAGAAATCTCTGGAGTAGATAGCGCACTGGTGACCTCGGTCGGCGAAATGTTCACGGGTACTGCTCCGGGGTGGAGCGACCTTCCGGTCGCTCCACCCCGGGAGTCAGCGTTGACGCTGTGTCTGGGTCAGGCGTTCTGGTCGATCCAGAGCGTCTGGGTCCAGAACTGACCCGAGAAGCCCGCGCCGTCACGCGACTTCGAGCCATCGGGCAGGATCCACGAGCCGAGGCCCTGGACCTTCGGCGAGTGCGGGGTGCCCCAGAGGGTCCACGACGTGGGGATCTGGTAGCACTGCTTCGCCATCTCGCGGTTCACGTCCTCGGCCGCCTTGGTGCGCGTGGCGTCGTCCTTGGCGCTGCGAGCGGTCTCGAGTGCCTTGTCGACGATGTCGTCGCGGATACGACCGAAGTTGAGTGCGAGACCACCATCGGGCGCTGCGTTGGCCGAGTGCCACCAGTAGTACTGCTGGTCGACGGTGATGCCGGCGTGGTTGCGCCAGCCGTAGGCGAAGAACTCCGGCACACCGA
This sequence comes from uncultured Bifidobacterium sp., assembly GCA_964595105.1. GTDB lineage: Bacteria > Actinomycetota > Acidimicrobiia > Acidimicrobiales > Ilumatobacteraceae > UBA668. Next base: position 4,608 of record CAZQPJ010000095.1, on the reverse strand, counting down.
ACAGTGCGTTGGTGATGTACGAGTCCTGCGGCACCTGGGTGTACTCGAAGTCGACGCCGACGGCGTTCCAGTAGCCCTTCAGCAGTTCAGCAGTCTGGGCGTTGATCTGCGAGGTGGTGGTGCCGTACTGCACCTTCACCTGGGTGCCGGTCTCGGCCTCGTACTCGTCGATCATCTGCTTGGCCTTGTCGGGGTCGTACGTGGTGCTGCCACCGTTGTCCTCGAGGTAGCCCTGCTGCCCGGGCGAGAACAGTCCGTTGGCCGGCTTCAGGATGCCGCCTGCGACTGCGTCGATGAGCTCCTCACGGTTGAGGGCGAGCGACAGGGCGCAGCGCACGCGTGCGTCCTGCAGCGGACCCGGCTTGTCGAGGTCGATGAGGATGTAGTTGGTCTCGGTGAGCGTGTCCTGCTCGCGCATCGGGAACTGGTCGGCCTCCTGACGGAAGTCGGCGATGACTTCGGCGCCCGACGTCGAGAAGATGTCGATGTCACCGTTGCGGAGCGCGTCGGCTGCAGTCTGGCTGTCTTCGATGACGCGGAACTCGATGCCGTCGAGGTAGGGCAACTGGTTCCCGTCGGCATCCTTCTGCCAGTAGTTCGGGTTGCGCTTCACGACGAGCTTGTCGCGGGAGGCGTAGCTCTCGACGATGAACGGGCCGCTACCGATCGGCTTGGTGGCTTCGGCGGTGCCGGCTGCCACTGCGTCGAGCCACGTCGGCGATGCGATGAGGCCCCACTGGGTGCCGAGTGCGAACGGGAAGCCCGGCCAGGCCATCGCTTGCGCGAGGTCGCCGTTGAAACCGAGCTTCACCTGGAAGGTGAGGTCGCCGGTGGCCTCGATGGCCATCGTCTTCGGGGTGGCCGGATCCTTGATCTGGTCGGCGGTGCAGGGAACGCCCATGCACAGCTTGCCGACGTCCTTCAGAGCCGCGCCGAGCAGAATTCCTGCACCTGCGAGCTGCAGGTTCTTCACGACGGCTTCGGCGTTCACCGGAGTGCCATCGGTGAAGTTGATTCCCGAGCGGAGCGTGAAGTCCCAGGTGTCCTGGTTGTCGTTCGACGTCCACGAGTCGACGAGCATGCCGTGCGGCTTGAGATCGTCACCCACCACCACGAGCGGGTCGTAGAACGAACGTGCGCGCTGCTGGCAGTAACTGTCGCACTGCATCGCCGCAGGGGTCCACGGGTTGGCCACTTCGGCCTCGCCGCTCACGATCAGCGTGCCGCCGTAGACGGGCTTCTTGGCAGCGACGGTGGTTTCGGGCACCGTGGTCTCGCCGCCGGCGACGGTGGTGTCGCCTCCGGACGACGTGGCCACCGTGGTGTCGCCACCACTGGTACCTCCCTCGTCCTTCTTGTTGGTACAGCCGACTGCGATCAGCCCAAGGCTGATCAATGCCGCTGCGAAGAACCTTCCGGCTGAACCGGACGGGCGACTAGTGCGCACGTACTTCCCCCTTCGTTGGTGACTTTCCGATGCCGAGCGTGGGCTGTGACCCCCATCACACCCGACGGCAGCACCTTAGTTGCTCGGGCGGCGTCCGCAAGCACAGGCCAACACAATCGCGGATACCCTCAGGCTGTGGCTCGGCTCCGACTGCATCACCTCAGTGAGCCGCTTCCTCGAAGGTTCTCGGCGAGCCACCGAGGCTGGGTGCCGGCAATGGAACGGCACGCCGCGGCGGTCGCTGCCAGTGAGCCCTGCTACCTCGATCCGGTCACGGGGCGGACGGTCTTCACGGCCCGCTTCCTCGCCGAACGGGGCTACTGCTGCGACAGCGGCTGTCGGCACTGCCCCTACGAGCACTAGCGCTCCTGCTTGTCGCTGGACGACGTTGGTTCGGAGGTGGGTTAGCGTCCGGCCCCATGGCCAAGAAGGACATCGTTGAATCCCTCCGGGTGCAGCCGGGCACGAAGGTGAACCTCCAGCGCTGGAGCACCGACACGACGCTCGGATGGGACAAGGAGGCCGCGAAGGCAGAGCTCGACGTCGTGAAGCAGCGGCTCGATGAGCTGCAGGAACGACTCGCTGCCGAGGGAACCCGATCGGTTCTTCTCGTGCTGCAGGCGATGGACGCAGCCGGCAAGGACGGCACCATTCGCAGCATTCTCTCGGGCATCAACCCCGCAGGCGTGACGGTGACGAGTTTCAAGGTTCCTGCCGGAGCCGAGACGAAACACGACTACCTGTGGCGCGTGCACGCCGCGGCGCCGGCGCGAGGCACGATCGGTGTGTTTAACCGCAGCCACTACGAGGACGTGCTGGTGGTGAGAGTGAAGAACTTCGTGCCGAAGTCGGTGTGGTCGAAGCGCTTCGACCACATCCGCAACCTCGAGCAACTGTTGCACGATGAGGGAACTCGTGTCGTGAAGTGCTTCCTCCATGTGTCGAAGGAGGAGCAACGGCGCCGCTTCCAGGACCGTGTCGACGACCCGACGAAACGCTGGAAGTTCCGGGCGGGCGACCTCGATGACCGAGCGCTGTGGCCCGATTTCCAGAAAGCCTACGAGGATGCCCTCTCCCGTACGTCCACCGCCAACGCGCCGTGGTACGTGGTTCCGGCGGATCGAAACTGGGTGCGCAACCTCGCAGTGGCACGCATCCTGCTCAACGTGCTCGAGGAACTGAAGCCCAAGTACCCCGCGGCCGAGGAAGGCGTCATCGGCCGTATCGTGGAGTAAACGCTTTACGAAATGTAAAGTTGCCGCTGCATGTCGGTGATCGTTCCCTCCTCCCTCCAGGAAGCGCTGGCGGCCGTCGCCGAAGATCCCGCCGCCGCTGTCGTGGCAGGCGGCACCGACCTGATGGTGGAATTCAATTCCGGTCACCGGCGCGCCCACTCGATGGTGGTGGTGAACCGTGTTCCCGAGCTCACCTCATGGACGCACGATCCGTCGTCGGCGACGCTGCGCCTCGGCGCCGGGGTCACGTGGCGCGAGGTGGAGGCGGCACCGATCGCCAGATGGGTGCCCGCACTGGCCCAGGCCGCGCGAACGGTCGGGTCGCCCCAGATCCGCCATGCCGGAACAGTGGGCGGAAACCTCGGAACGTGTTCTCCCGCAGGTGATGGTCTTCCGGTGCTGTCGGCGCTCGATGCAGTGATCGAGCTTGCGTCTGCAACGGGTAGTCGCTCCATTCCGTTCGCCGAGTTCATGACGGGTCCGAAGCGCAACGTGCGGCAGCCCGGCGAACTCATCACCGCCGTCACGGTGCCGGTCCTCGACGGATTTCAGGGCTACACCAAGGTCGGTGTCCGCAACGCGATGGTGATCGCCACTGCCAGCGCGGCACTGGTGGTCGACCGCGGGAGCTCGACCGTACGCATCGCACTGGGCTCCGTCGGCCCCACCATCCTGCGCTGCCCCGAGGCAGAGGAGTGTGCTGCCAGCGAGGTCGACTTCGAGTCGTCGAGTGTCTCACACGATGCCGTTACGCGATTCGCTGATCTGGTCCGTGGCGCCGCTCGCCCCATCGACGACCATCGTTCAACGGCCGACTATCGACGCCACGCGGTGGGTGTGCTCGCCGCCCGCCTGCTGCGGAGGGCTTTCCCCAATGAGTGAACCCACCAACCTCGCCTACACGTTGCACGTGAACGGTGTCGCACGTGAGGTGCGCGACGCGGTCGCATCGGAGAGCCTGTTGTTCGTGCTCCGCGAACGCCTCGGACTGATGGGCACGAAGGGAGCCTGCGAGCAAGGGGAGTGCGGCTCCTGCAGCGTGCTGGTCGACGGTCGACTCGTGTGCGGGTGTCTCGTGGTGGCCGCGGGTGCCGTGGGTCAGCGCATCACGACGATCGAAGGAGTCGCCCCCAGCGGTGCTCCGAGCGACGTGCAGCAGGCGTTCGTCGACGCGGGTGCGGTGCAGTGCGGCTTCTGCACGCCCGGACTCGTCATGGCGACTCACTCACTGCTGGAGCGTTCGGAGGAGCCGACGGAGCTCGAGATCCGCGAGGAACTGTCCGGCAACATCTGTCGGTGCACCGGCTACGGACGCATCCTCGATGCCGTGCAACGCGTCGTGGTCGCTCGTCGGAGCCAGTCGTGAGCACGGCCCTCGCCACTGGCTCACTCGGCGGACGCCTCGGTGACAGCGCCCTCCGACCCGACGGCATCGAGAAGGTCCAGGGCGCCTTCGAGTTCTCGGGTGACCTCAGCGCTGATGGCTTCCTGTGGGGAGCCACCCTGCGGTCACCGCATCCGCACGCCCGCATCGTTCGCATCGATCTCTCCGGTGCCTGGCGCATCAGCGGTGTCGAGGCGGTGATCACTGCTGATGACGTTCCCGGTAGCCCCACCTACGGACTGATCTCGTCCGATCAACCCGTGTTTGCCCGCGACGTGGTGCGCTTCGTGGGTGAGCCCGTGGCGGCAGTGGCCGCCACTCATCCCGACACCTGCCGCCGAGCGCTCGAGGCGATCGTGGTGGAGTACGAGGTGCTTCCTCCGCTCACCGACCCTGAACGTGCGGTCGATGGCACGTTCCCGCTCGGGACGGCGCGGTATGAGAAGCGGAACATCGCGCTGGAGATCCCGGTGTGGGATCCGGCCGTGTGCATTCAGTGCGGCAAGTGCGTGATGGTGTGTCCGCACGCGGTCATCCGCGCG
>CAZQPJ010000094.1:0-8956 GCA_964595105.1 uncultured Bifidobacterium sp. | reverse complement strand
CCAGGCGCTGGGCCTCCATGGCCATCGCCGCCTGCGTGTAGTGGGCGATCATCATTCCGCTGTTCACACCGGCATCGGGCGAGAGGAATGGCGGCAGCCCGTGGCTGCGCGCACGGTCGAGCATCCGGTCGGTTCGGCGCTCGGCGATGGCGCACATCTCGGCGATCGCGATGGAGAGAAAATCGCACACCATCGCCACCGGCGCTCCGTGGAAGTTGCCACAGCTCTCGACGCGGCCGTCGAGGAGGATCATCGGGTTGTCGATGGCCGCGTCGAGTTCACGCTGGGCCACCGCACGGGCATGAGCCATCGTGTCGAGTGCCGCCCCGTGCACCTGCGGCGTGCACCGCAGCGAATAGGCGTCCTGCACCCGGCTGTCGCCCTCGCGGTGGCTCGCAACGATGGGCGACCCCGCCAGCAGTCTCGTGATGTTGCGGGCGCTGGCCGCCTGCCCCACCTGCGGGCGCAGGGCCTGCAGGTCGGCGGCGAACGCACGGTCGGTGCCCAACAGGCCCTCGACGCTCATCGCTGCAGCGACGTCGGCGAGACGGACGAGACGGCCCAGGTCGAAGAGGGCGATGCACAGCATGCCGAGGATGCCATCGGTGCCGTTGATGAGGGCAAGGCCCTCCTTGGCACGCAGCGTCACCGGCTGCATTCCGGCCCATTCGAGTGCGGCGGCAGTGGGCTGGACGCCGCCCTCGGCGGTCCACACATCGCCTTCGCCCATCATCGCCAGCGCACAGTGGCTCAGCGGTGCGAGGTCACCACTGGCGCCGAGCGAACCGTGCTCGTAGACCACGGGGGTGATGGCGTTGTTGATCATCGCCAACTGCATCTCCACCAGCTCGGGGCGCACCCCCGAGTAGCCCATGCTGAGACTGCGGGCACGCAGGAGCAGCAGCGCCCGCGAGACCTCCGGCTCCACACGGTCACCCATTCCGGTGGCGTGCGAGCGGACCAGCGCGACCTGCAGATCGGCGGTGCGCTCGGCAGGAATGACGGTGTTGGCGAGCGAACCGAAACCCGTGGTGACGCCGTACACGGGCGTGTCGCTGGCCACGAACCCCTCCACCAATGCCGCGCTGCGCTCCATTGCGGCACGCGCCGAGTCACCGAGCATCACCGGGGACCCGTAGCGAGCCACGGCCACCACGTCGTCGATCTGCAGACCGCGTCCGTCGATCACCACCATCATGGGTTGCATGGGTTTCATACTATGCAACGGCCTGCCATACTGCGCAACATGACCAGCACGCCCCCGAACGGTCGCCCGCGGGCCACCGACCGCGGTCTCGCCCTGTTGCGCGTGGTGGCGGAACACCCCGATGGCATCGGCCTCGCCGATGCCGCTCGCGCGGTGGAATTGACCCCCAGCACCGCGCTCCGCCAGCTGCGATCCCTGGAGTCGGCCGGCTTCGCCGCACGCCATGCCGACGGTCGTTTCACCCCCGGGCCCGAGCTGATGCGCATCGCACGATCGCTCAGCACCGCCGTGGCGCTCCCTCGGCTCGCCGAGCCGGTGCTGACGGACCTCGCCGAGAGCACCGGCGAGTCCGCCTACCTAGCCGAGCCGGTCGACAGTCGCCGAGCCGTCTACGTGGCCATGGTGCCGGGCACCCACGCCATCCGACACGTCAGTTGGCTCGGGCAGCACCTCCCCCGCCGCGGCACCGCAGTTGGCGCTGCGCTCGCAGGGCGCATCGACGACGACGGTGTGGTGGTGCGTACGGACGCCGTGGAGCCTGGTGTCACCGCAGTGTCGGCCCCGGTGTACGGCGCCGACGGCGCCACCCTCGCGGCCCTCAGCCTGGTGGGGCCGTCGTTCCGCCTCACGGGCGCGGCGCTCACCGCGGCACGCTCGCACCTGGCTCGATGCGCAGCGGCGCTCAGCGCAGCCGCGGGTGCGCCAGTTCGAGCAGCGGCAGGTAGTCGCTCCGCTCGAACGGCACGAAACCGCGGATCCTGAGCACCCGGCACACCTCCGCCAGCGCCGGGTCGGCCACGGCGGTGGCGACCGCCGCACGCAATGCAGGCACTCGGTCGACGTGCGCCGGCGCGGTGATGAGCGGCAGGCTCGGCACCATCGGTCCGTGCCCGATGACGTGCACTCGTCCAACAAGGGAGGGCATCGACTCGGCGATGAACTCGAAGCTCATCGAATCGATGGAGGCGATGTGAGCACGTCCATCGGCCACCGCCTTCATGCTCTCCAGGTGGGCGCCCGTCTCGATGGTCGATCCCGGCAGGTCGCCCCAGACATCGCAGAGGCTCACCCATCCACTGAGACTGCCGAAGCCGTTCACCGCACAGACCGTGGCGGGCTCGGCTCGCCACTGCTCGATGCCGACCGGCTTCGAGGCGATGATCACCGACCGGTACCGGCCAGCCTTGGCGAACGGCGCGGCGACGTCGAACCCACCCACCACGGCCACGCCGGGAAGCGTCGTGACCAGCGGCCAACCGCAGGTCTGGCCGATCAGGAGATCGGGTGCGTGCCACACCTCGTGGACATCGACGTCGTGTGCGAGCATCAGCGGTGCGCCGGGCAGCCGCACCGCGATGGCCGACCACAGCCGGTCGTATGCGTCGCGCAGATGCGCGAACGGGTACATGCCGAGCGAAGCGGTCACGCAATACCGCTGCTGCCGAACGGGCGCGCCCCGGGCGACAGCGGGTGGTCGGGCTGTCCGAACGGCCTCACGAAGTAGCGGCGGACGACTTCCCAGTACCCGCCCTCGTAGAGCCCTGCACCGGCAGCGGCCACCGCATCGGAGCCCAGCTCACGATGACGCGCCGGAATTCGGTACCACGCGAGGTTCGGTTCGGCGTGGTGCGTGTGATGGAGGTTGTTGTTGAGGAACAGCAGCGCCATCACCGGGCCGGCCTTCACCACGGCCGAGCGGGTGCCGGAGGCGACAGCATTGTGCTCGGCGAAGGAACGCAGCAGCGTGCACGCCGAGCCGCCGGCGCAGAACCCCAGCAGGTAGGTCGAGGGGCTGACGCCCACCACACCGAACAACCACCACGCGAAGCAGGCACTGAGCACGAGATGCACCGACCAGCCCACCGCCACCGAGCGCTGACGGATGCTTCGCAGTTCGCCGAGCCAGTAGCGACCGATGCCCTTGGGCACGCCGACAGTGAACCGACCGACGATGGTGCGTTGGAAGAGGAACCAGCGCCGACGCAGGGGGCCGGCCGCCTGCCAGGCTGCCGGGGTGAGGTAGAACGACTCGGGGTCGTCGATCGGGTCGGTGAGATCGGCGCGGTGATGCTGCACGTGGAGCAACTTGTAGCGGTTGAACGGCACCCACATCGACAGCGGCAGCCAGCCGATGGCCGAGTTCAACCAGTTCCAGCGAGTCGGGTGCCCGTGCAGCAGTTCATGGCCGAGCGACATCCACAGACCACCGAGGTAGACCAGAACCACGAACTCGATGGGCCACGGCAGCGACCGATGCCCCAGCACCACGCCGGCCCACGCTGCACCGAAACACGCCAGCAGCGCAACAGTGGGCCACTCGACCCGCCTGCGCTCACTGTTGCCCGACACCGTTCCCCCTCGTGTTCCGCCGTGATCGACCGTCACACCCGACGGTAGCCGCTTCGGTACCCGTCTGACCATGAGGTTGACGCCATCGCACCCTCGGCCCGATACCGCTCCGCCATGCGCCGCACTGCCACCGGGTCGAGCGTGACACCGAGACCGGGCGCAGTCGGCACCGGAAGCACGCCACCCCGCGGCGAGAAGCGGCCCTCCTCGAGGGCGACATCGGCGGTGAACCGGAAGAGTGACTGGTGCGGCCGGATGATGCTCGGCTCTGCCGCGGTGAGGTGCAGGTACGCGGCGGTCATCACTCCGGCGTCACCGGAATAACACCAGAAGTCGATGCCGAGCGCATCGCAGGCCCGCAGGAAGTCGTGGGCACGGCGGAACCCGCCGAGTTCGGCGATGTCGACGCAGATGCCATCGGGCACACCGGTGCGGGCAGCCCTCACCAGCGCTGCCTCGTGGGTGCTGAAGCTCACCGGAATCCCGTCCGACCGGAGGCGGGCGACCTCGTCGAGCGTGCGGCACGGGTCCTCCAGCCAGCCGATGCCTTCCTCGGCCAGCACGCGACACACCTGCCGGGCGGTGGGCACGGTGTAGGCGCCGTTGGCGTCGAGGCGGTGCACCCGCCCCGGGCCGAGTGCGCGGACGAGGTCGCGCACCATGGCCATCTCCTGCTCCATCGGCAGCACGCCGAGTTTGCCCTCGAACAACGGGGCGTCGTGCTCGGCTGCCATGCGGAGGCAGTAGTCGATCACCTCGGTGGGCGTGGTCTCGGCGCCATCGCGCAGGGCGAAGTACTCGGTGAAGGCCACCGTGTCGCGCACCCGGCCACCCAGCAGGTCGCACAGCGGCACGCCAGCCCTTCGCGCCCGGAGGTCCCACATCGCCATCTCGATCGCACCGAACGCACGGCGTTCACCCGCTGGGTCGTCCCACAGGCTGAACCCGGTGGCGGCCACACACCGTCCTTCGGCCGTGTTCAACGCATCGGGAGCCAAGCCCACCACCCGGCGGCCGAGTTCCTCCACCACCGCCACCTGATCGCCGTGCGGCGACTCACCCAGACCCACCACGCCGTCGGTGTCGGTGACCTCCACGATCGTGGTGGTGAAACTGGCGAGCGTGCCGAACGAGAACCGGTAGGGCGCCACCATCGGCACGTTCACGGCCGTGGCCTTCACCGACGCAATGGTGCTCATTGGAAGCTCGCTTTCGTGCTGAGTGTGTGCGCCAGCGCCGACTCGTCGAGTTCGAGACCCAGACCCGGACTCTCACCCATCGTGTACCACCCCGCCTCGGCCCGCAACGGCGCCGCCAACGGGTAGTCGCGCCGAGCGAGGCTCCATTCGGGAGGGTCGAACGGCCATTCCACCCACTGCGAGCCCTCGTGGCCCACGGCCCCCGCAGCAAGGTGGAGGTTGGCGAGCACGCCGATGCCGTTTCCCCACGTGTGCGGCGTGAACACCTTGCCGGCGGCCACGACGTCACGCCCCAGGGCTGCCAGCCCGGCGAAGCCAGTGGTGCACACCACGTCGGGTTGGAACACGTCGAGGCAGTCTCGGTCGAGCAACTCGCGGAACTCGTAGGGCTCTCGCGTCATCTCTCCGCCGGCGATCCACATCGAGCCTTCGGCACGAACCCGCCGGCGCAGTTCAGTCATTCCGTCGTAGTCACCGCGGTGCAGCGGCTCCTCCATCCACACCACGTCGAGGTCGATGAGCTCCCGTGCGACGGCCCACGCCGTCTCCACCGTCCACGGTGCAGCGGTGTCCCACGGCATGCGCCAGCCCTGATTGCAGTCGACCATCAATGCCAGTCGGTCACCCATGGCGGCACGCACGGCTCGTAGCACGGCAAGATCGTCGGCGAGCGATGGCCGACCGAACCGCACCTTCAGCGCTCCGAAGCCGAGCTCGAGCACTCGCTGCGCAAGGTCGACCACCTCCTCCACCGGGCGGTGCACGGCGGACGACGCGTACAGCCGCAGCCGCGGCTCGGTGCCGCCGAGCATCCGCCACACCGGCTGGCCCCGGGTGACCCCCGCGAGATCCCAGAGCGCCACGTCGAGCGGCCACGGCCGCCCGGCATGGAAGGCGACGTTCGAGAGCCGAGCGCTGTGCTCCGGAAGGTCGAGCGCCTCGAGCCCGACGAAGTGCTGCGCGTAGTCGGCGAAGCCGTACATGGCATCACCGGAACCGATGCCGATGCGCCCGTCGGTGTCACGAACCCGCACCACGGTCACCGGGAATCGAGTGCGCGGCGTGGGGTCCCACGCGGCCGGGAACGGTGGGTCGAGCACCAGTTGGTGGTGCGTGATGTCGATCGCCTCGATGCGCGCCATTCTTGTGACAACCGTACAAGGAATCCGCCGCGGCGTGTAGTGTCGCACCCCGTGACTGATGTGCAGGACAGCGGGCGCCGCAGGGGACGCGACCGAGGTGGCGAGCGTGGTCCACGACTCCCCGAACAGATTCCCTATCGCCAGCCGTACATGCGGCTCAACCACACCGAGGTGGTGTCGGCGGATGAGATCGAATCGATCCACGAGGCGTCGATCGAGATCCTCGAGCGCATCGGCATGGAGTTCAACTGCCCCGAATCGCGCAGCATCATGCGCGAGGCCGGCGCCGAGGTCGACGAGTCGAACCAGCGCGTTCGATTTCCACGTGAACTCATCGAGACCGCAGTGGCGAAGGCACCATCGGAGTTCACCCTGCACAGTTGGAACCCTGCGCGCAACATGCGCGTCGGTGGCCGCTGGATCACCTTCGGTACGGTGGCGAGCACGCCGCACTACATCGATCGCAACGGCGTGCGCCGTACCGGCGACCGCGAGGGTTTCCGTGACCTGTTGAAGCTGGCGCAGCAACTCGACATCATCCATTACGTGGCCGGATACCCGGTGGAGCCGATCGACATCCACTCGTCGATCCGTCACCTCGAGGCGTCGTACGACATCCTCACCATGACCGACAAGGGCCTGCACTGCTACAGCCTCGGTCGCCAGCGCAACCGCGACTGTCTCGAGATGGTGCGCATCGCCCGCGGTGTCGATCAGGCGACGCTCGACCGCGAGCCATCGGTGATCACGGTCGTCAACACGAACTCGCCGCTCAAGCTCGACGTGCCGATGGCGCAGGGTGTCATCGAGTTCGCGCTGCACAACCAGCCCGTCATCATCACGCCGTTCACCCTGTCGGGCGCCATGGCCCCCATCACCCTGGCGGGCGCGCTCGCTCAACAGAACGCAGAGGCACTGGCCGGCATCGCGCTCATCCAGACCGTGAATCCGGGCGCTCCCGCCATGTACGGCGGCTTCACCAGCAACGTCGACATGCAGTCGGGCGCACCTGCGTTCGGTACCCCCGAATACGTGCGCACCGCCATCGTGGGCGGGCAGTTGGCCCGGCGCTACGGCGTCCCGTATCGCAGCTCCAACGTGTGCGCCGCGAACGCGCTCGACATGCAGGCGGCCTACGAGAGCGTGTTCTCGCTGTGGGGCGCCATCATGGGCGGCGTCAACTTCCTGATGCACGGTGCGGGGTGGATGGAGGGTGGTCTGCACGCCAGCCTCGAGAAGATGCTGCTCGACGCCGACCTCCTGCAGATGGTGGCGAAGATGCTCGAGCCCGTGGTGGTCGACCGAGACACGCTGGCCGTCGACACCATCGAGGAAGTCGGCCCCGGTGGTCACTTCTTCGGCACCCAGCACACGCAGGACCGGTTCCGCGACGCGTTCTACCGTCCCATCCTCAGCGACTGGCGCAACTACGAGAGCTGGGAGGAGGCCGGCCGACCCACCGCCGACCAGAAGGCCAAGCGACTCGTCGGCCAGTTCCTCGACGCCTATCAGGAGCCAGCGATGGACCCGGAGGTGAAGGCCGAACTGCGTGCCTTCGTCGACCGACGCGTGGCCGAGGGCGGCGTGCCCACCGATTTCTAGGAAGATCCCACAGGAGACCAAGGGGAAGGCAATGAAGACATCCACACAGGTGGTCGTGATCGGCGGCGGCGTGGTGGGAGCAAGCGTGCTCTACCACCTCACCGAGGCTGGCTGGACCGACGTCGTGCTCGTCGAGAAGGCGGAACTCACGTCGGGCAGTACCTGGCACGCAGCGGGTGGCATGCACACCCTGAACGGTGACCCCAACGTCGCCCGCCTCCAGCAGTACACGGTGAACCTCTACAAGACCATCGAGAAGGAGTCGGGCCAGAACTGCGGCATCCACCTTCCCGGCGGCATCCAGTTGGCCGACACGCCCGAGCGCCTCGACTGGCTGCGCATGGCGCAGGCTCGCGGCCGCTATCTGGGCATGCACATGGAGATCATCTCCATGAAGGAAGCCAAGGAACTCAACCCGCTGCTCGAGGAGAAGTACTTCGTCGGCGCGCTGTACGACGAGGATGAAGGCAGCGTCGACCCCACGGGCGTCACCAACGCCTACGCCATCTGCGCCCGCAACCGCGGTGCCGAGATCTATCGGCACACCTGGGTGAACCGCCTCACCCAGCGCGTCGACGGCACCTGGGACGTGCACACCTTCGACCCGGCGACAGGCGACGAAAAGGGTGTCATCCACACCGAGCACGTGGTGAACGCCGGCGGCCTGTGGGCCCGTGAGGTTGGTCGCATGTGTGGGCTCGAGTTGCCCGTGCTGGCCATGGAGCACCACTACCTCATGACGGAGCCCATGCCCGAGGTGATCGAGTACAACGCAACCAACGGTCGCGAACTGCCGCACATGATCGACTTCGCCGGCGAGATCTACGCCCGCCAGGAGGGCCAGAGCATCCTGCTCGGCACCTACGAGCAGGACAACCGTGTCTGGTCCCCGAACGAGACCCCGTGGGACTTCGTGTCGCAGTTGCTGCCGCACGACCTCGACCGCATCTCGCCCGAACTCGAGCGTGCGTTCGCCCACTTCCCCGCCGTCGGCCGCGCCGGCATCCAGCGTTTCGTGAACGGCCCGTTCACCTTCAGCCCCGACGGCAACCCTCTGGTGGGCCCCATCAAGGGGATGAAGGGCATGTGGAGCGCCTGCGCCGTGATGGCCGGTCTGTCGCAGGGCGGCGGCGTGGGCCTGTCGCTCGCGAACTGGATGGTGAACGGCGACCCGGGCGCCGACATCTGGGCAATGGACGTGGCCCGCTACGGCGACTACGCCACGCTGGCGTACACGAACTCGAAGGTGCGCGAGAACTACAGCCGCCGCTTCCGCATCACGTTCCCGAACGAGGAACTGCCGGCCGCCCGCCCGCTGCACACCACCCCCATCTACGACCGCCTCACCGACCACAACGCGGTGTGGGGCGCCGGCTTCGGTCTCGAGCACCCGCTGTGGTTCCAGAAGCCGGGCCTCGAACCGAAGGAGGACGTCACCTTCTACCGCTCGAACGCCT
>CAZQPJ010000093.1:0-8965 GCA_964595105.1 uncultured Bifidobacterium sp. | reverse complement strand
GAGGCCGGAGGTGCGGACGTCGGCGGCGACGGACGCGACGACTCAAGCGAGGCCGAGAAGGACATCGACGGCGACGGACTGGCCGACAACGGCGTCAGCGAACTCGACATCGACGGCGACGGAAAGCTCGACGACAGCCTCACCGAGACCGACATCGACGGCGACGGTCTGAGCGATGACAACGGCATGGAGCTCGACACCGATGGTGACGGCAAGCTCGACGACGACCCGACCGAGAACGACGTCGACGGCGACGGCGTTGCGGACAGCAGCGCCGCCGAGGCCGACATCGACGGCGACGGCCTGGCGGATGATTCACCCGATGAGCTCGACATCGACGGCGATGGCGTCTACGACGACGACCCGGCCGAGGCCGACATCGACAGCGACAACCTCACCGACGCCGTCGACGACGACGTCGACGGTGACGGCACCCCGAACGCCAGCGACGACGACGTCGACGGCGACGGAAAGCACAACGGAGCAGACAACGACGTCGATGGCGACGGCAACGACAACAGCACCGACGATGACGTCGATGGCGATGGCACACCGAACGCCAGCGACGACGACGAGGACGGTGACGGCACGCCCAATTCGTCAGACGCCAACCCGCTCGGCGAGAACGCCGAGAGCGACGGTGGTGCGAGTACCGAGGGAGTCGGCGGCGGGGCAGGAACTGACCCCGGTACCGATCCGGGTGCCGGCAACGACCCTGGAGCCGGTGCTGACCCCGGTGCTGACCCCGGTGCTGACCCCGGTGCTGGTGCCGACCCCGGCGTCGGCGGCGGCACCGGCGGTGGTGTCGAGGGCACGGGTGGCGGCTTGGAGGGCGCCGGCGGCGGCGCTGGTGGTGGCGGCAACGGCGGAGGCGGCAGCAAGGACAAGACCGGCGGCTGACCACAACAACGTGGTGGACCTCAGCGCGCAGCTCTCAAACCTTTCACCAGAGGTGCTTGCCTCTGCTGAGCAGGCTGGATCCGCTCCCCTACCAGCCCGCGTGCCAGTCCGTGTGGTGCAGAAGCAGGTCCGACTGAGCGATACGCGGGTCGCTGAGCTCGTTACCTCATACCAGGCCGGACAGTCGGTCAGTCAGCTGACGACGCTGTTCGGCATCAACCGGGAGACCGTGCTCGAGCACCTGAAGCGAGCGGGGGTGCCAAGGCGACCCCATGTTCGCAAGCTCACCGACGAGCTCGTCGGTGAAGCTGCTGAGCTCTACGCGGCTGGGTTGTCACTCGTGAAGGTGGCAGCCCACTTCAGAGTGGAGGCTGCCACCATCCGACGAGAGTTCAGCGCTGCCGGCGTACCCGTTCGACCGAGGCGAGGCTGGCAGTACCGCTAGGGCTTACGCCTGGTGCGTTCGGCTTCGCTGCGAGCGATCTCAAGGAACGCTTGTGCGAGCTTCGTCACGTCCGGCGGATCACGACGAACCGCACGGATCGAGATGCGACGCTGGTTCGGGCCTGAGCCGACCATGACGCCTTTCGACGCAGTGACATAGCCACCAGTCGCCAGAACATACGCGCCCTTCGGCCAGAGCACCAGGACGAGCGCACGTCCATTGACGAGCGCTGGGGTGTCACACGTTAGGGCCGGCGAGACCACTTGCCAACGACTGCGGTTCATCCAGCGCCGCCTTCAACAACATTGACATTAGTACTGCTGCGCAGAGGCAAATGAATGGTGCGGCTGGCGAGCTCGAAGAGTTTCCCGCAAGCTGATCCACGAGTAGGACGGCGCCCACGAGCACAAGCGTTCGAGGAACGATCCAGAAGACGACCCATGAACTTCGACGAGTCGCCACCAGGGTAGCGTTGCGTGCGTCGATGGTGAGCGAAACATCATATATCAAATTTGGTCGGAAATTCCCGCGGCGCAATCCGATCGACCATGTGCCGTTCGCATGACGCTCCTTTACGACGTCCTGCGGCTCACGGCCGAATTGGAACGATTTCGTCAGTCCCCGTTGCATGCGTCGAACAGCCGCGTCCATATCATCCTCCGTGAAGGCAGGTATGACAAACACGATCTCTTTAGGCGGCACCGCCGTCAAGCGAGGTGGCCGCATTGCTTCACCGCCGCATACGAGTTGAGCTTACATCCAGCGAGCTTCTGAAGAAGCTTCTTGATTGGCTTGGCCATCCAGCCCTTGATCTTCCAGCCGAGGAATCCACTGACGTTCGCTGACCCGCTACCGGTCGAGCCACCGACCATCATGGACGAGTACCAATTGCCGTCTTTGCCCTTATAGGCGCAGCCGCTTACTGTCCTGTGAGCAGCGGTGCCGGAAACACATCCGCTGAGGCCGGTAAAGTCATCCGCCACCTTTGAGCTTGAGATCATGAATCCGGCAGCGGCGGATACACCTGCGAGACCGGCACCCACGCCAAAGCCTATGCTGCCGACCAATATGCTCGACGCATGATTGTTGTGAGAGTCGTCGATCGCGAAGATTAGGCATCCCTGGAACGTGATCGTTGCCGACAGGAACCACCATCCGATCGTTCCTGAAACAGACGCGCAGAACCCGGCAGCGATGCGACCATCGAGGTCGACCATTGACCGCGGGTCCAACGGGTACGCGTAATCGTCTACGTTTCCACCTTCGACCGGGTCTACGGACAGGAACCGGCCGAGCTGAGGGTCATATCCGCGAACCCCCATTTCGGCTTGGGGTCTTATTCCGGCCGTGTGCTCGGTCGGACGCTGGTATTGGCCAACATAGCCGTAGTCCATGAGACCCACGCCGTTGTCGGGAATCTGCCCTGGCGAGACAGGGCTGCCATACGGGTCGTAGTAGGATGTAGCGCCGATCTTTGTGCCACCTGCCGTCGCTGCGGCGACCAGCGAGCCGTTGAGGCTCGGGTAGCTCCAAGTGTCCGCTGTGGCCGTTTGCGTTAGCAGGACGCCCGAGGGCATCGTCGTAATGACCTCGATGAGGCTGTTGACGTCGTTGAGGGCAGCGCTTGGAGAATCATTCTCGTCGTCGTAAACATATCGCTGCACTCCGTCGGGACTCGACCTAGAAACGATCCGATCGAGCGCATCGCGCTGATACGTCACCTGAACGCTTCCCTTTGCGGTCATCATGTGTCGATCGGCACCATCGTAAGTGAGGCCTTCCCCACCGATAGAAGTGGTGTTGCCGCGTTGGTCGTACGTGATGGTCTGTCCGGCGTACGGAGACTGGACGCCGACCGACGTGAGGCGGTCCGCGTTGTCATACGCGTAAGTGGCGGTCTTCGCACCGTTGACATAGGCAGCCGTACGGTTACCGTTGGCGCCGACGCTCGCAACGTCTGCCGAGGTGCAGCTCGGTGCCGCTCCCAAGCTCGGCGCGGCATTCTCGTAGCAGAACTGCCAGTCGTAGTCTGGTGTGGTGAAGCCTGTTGCGCCGAACTGCGTGCGTACGAGGCGGTCGGCAGTGTCGTAGCTGTAACGATATTCCTTGCCGTCGATCGTTTCAGAGAGCACTCGGCCGTTGCGATCCCGCGAAGTGATGGTGTTCGACGTGATCGTCCCGTATGGGCCGACGAAGGTGAGGTCCTTGATGCTGCGGTCGGTGTAGCGCCTTCCTGCGGCGTCCAGGTCGGCAAGATGGGTGCCATTGGCGTAGGAGACAGTCTGCAGTTCGCCGTTGGTGTTGTACGTCAGGGTCGCCTGGGTGGCCCCGTTCAAGTACTGGTGCCACAACTGGCTCTCGGACGTGTAATCGAACGATTTCGTGCCGCCTGCGTCGACCACTGAGGTCGCACGACCGGCTTGGTCGAACGCGTTCGTGGTTGTCTGCCCCCAGACATCGGTGTACGCGGTGGTGCGCCCAAGGAGGTCCACGGTCGTCGTGATGACACCGTTCTTGCCTGAGCAGGTGTCGGTTGTGGCCGGTGGCGAGCCGGCGATGTTGTTGTCGCAGATCTCGCCGACGAGCGAATTACCGTTCTTGGCATAGTCGTACAGCACCGTTCGAGCAGGGTCGCTGCTCGAGGCGGGGTAGGTGATTGAAAGAGGCCGGTTCATGCCGTCGACCGTCGCAACGCAAGTCCATGGGACCGTTGCATCGAGTTCGTTCGTCGTCGAACCCTCTGAGCCGACGCGGCTGCCACGTTGGTTGCCGTAGCGGTCGTAGATGAACTCCTCGATTCGCCGTTTGCCCGGTCCGCTGCCGTCCGGGTCCGGACCAAGGCGCTGGCGCATCAGGCCCGATTGTACGGTGCCCGACGCGACGCCACAGGTGGATGCCGCGAGTGTTGCGGTATCGCCGTAGTAGGTGTACGTCCACGAGTTGCCGGCGGGGAGCGTGCGACTCAACTGTCGTCCCCAGCCCGTTCCGGATGGCTCGTACGTGTAGGAAGTCGAGAGCCCCTGCGCCGTCGCCGTCGCTGGTTGCCCATATTGAGGGGTCGGGAGTGCGAAGGTCTGTACATCGGCGGGGGCGTCGGCGGTCGTGAACGTTCGAACTCGTGTGGCGTACCCGAAGTCCGGGTGCAGCGCAGAGCCGGGCACGATGGTGTTGTCCGGGATGACGGGTGTCGCCCCGGGTGCCGCCCAGAAGAGTTGGAGCGAAGCGTTGAGAACGGTCTCGACCATGGTGATTCGGATGCGGTAACGAACGCCGGCCACGGGCGTGAATGTGCCCGTCTTCGCAACGTTGGGCTGCGAGTCCTCGATGACCAGCTTGTCGTCGATCCAAACGGATGCACCGTCGTTGGCGAGCACCTTCATGGTGTACGGCGTGCTTGACCCGAACACGATCACGCCGGTCAGTTCGACGCTGAAGTTGTCGGTGACGGGCGCGCCGGAGGAGTCGACGAGCCCGGCGGGCCCACCGCTGCCCCAGTCCTGATTGACGGATCCGCCCGCGCCACCGATCCCGAGTGTGTTCATGGCAGGGCGCGGCTCGCTGGTAGTGGGGGCGAGGTTGGTGTTCGCCCACCACGTGGCATCGAGCCCGGTGTATTCCGCGTTCGTGGCGGTGTCGTAGTCGTAGTCGGTCTCGACCACGGGCACAGAATTGCACACTGAAGCGAACGGGGTCGCCGGGTCGCGAGTGTCGAGGTTAGAGAGGCACGCGGTGTTGGACGCTGGCACTGGTCCCCACTGCTCGACGGGATTGCCGCTCTTGTCGAACAAGGTGCGCATCTGCTGACCAAGCGGGTCGATCGTTTTGTAGACGCGGTCGTTGGCGTCCCAGGCGATGGTTGATGCTCGCCCGGCGTTGTCGTACGTCGTGGACGGTCTTGCGGTGTTGTCCAATAGGTACCGCTGTTGGTAGCCGGCCGGTGGCGTTGTCCCCGCGACTGCTGTCTTGACATCCGTGAAGCCGGTTTGGTCCTTCGAGGACACGTTGGTGATCGTGAACACCTGCTTGCTGGCTCCGACCGTCGGGGCTGGGCTCGTGATTTGGTATGGCCACGCCCAGTAGGTGGGGTAGGTGCCGGTAAACGACATGGTCCACGAGGCATCTGCCTGCGTGCCCGTCCACGCGCCGGAGCGAATCGCATCCACCGCTGTTGGGTCGCGAAGGCTGTTCATCCAACCGGTGAAGTCTCCGGGGCCTGACGAGTACCCGAACTGCCACGTCTGGTTCTTGTCCAACTGGTTGGGATTGGACGGGTCGGGGTAGTTCTTCACCTCGGTCAGCGTGGCTGTTGCGCTAGAGCTCGAGTACGACAAGGAAGTCCATGTCTCAGGTGATGCGTCGCTGTTGCTGAGAGCAAACTGGATTGCGCACAACGCTCCTGCTGGGATGGTCGTGGTGCCACAACCGGTCTGGCCCTGGTAGATGTAGCGCAGCTGGCGACCCGAGACAGGGTCGGCAGTCTTGAGCGGTCGCCCCGAGCCGTCGTAGGAGTAGACGGCTGCAGATGAGCGGTTTTTGTCGTCCGTCGATGTGACCATTTGCTGAAGGTCACCGGACGAATTGAACAAGTACGTCATCCCACCCTCATGGACGACGATGGTGCCGCTGTCGCCTTGCGACGCAAATCCGTCGCCACCGGCCTCAGGGATCCAGCCTTCCGATGAGGACCCGGCTCCGGCAGAGCGGTGCCACGTGTCGAAGGTTCCATCTGGTCCTTGCAAGGTGAGCGCGCCATCGTTCACCGATGCGCGTACGAACGCCATCGCGGCGGGACCGGCCGAGAGTTCCCATCCCACCGGCAAAAGCCGATCTCGGGTCGTCAACCAGGAGGACGGAACCTTCGTCGCCGTACCGCCGCTCTGGCGTGTCCACAACGTTGCCTTCGCGGCGCCGGTGGTCTCACGCAGTTGGACCACGATCGATTGTGCGGCGAGTGTCGGGAGGGTCCCGGCGGCCCAATCGATTGCACCCGAGTTCAACACGGCGGAGCAGTCGGCGCTGGTCCACTGGTCGAGGACGACGGCCCCGTTGATCCACACCTTGGCGCGCTGGTCGCACTCGAGCCCGATCTGCCAGTTTGTCGCTGGCGCTTGAATCTGTCCGGTCCACGTCGCGATGAAGTTGTCCCACGTGTCCGTCGTTTCGCCCTTGGTTCCCCAGTTCTTGTCGAGCGTTCCGACGCGGTGGCTGGTGACCGTGCGTTCGGTCGGATCGACCACGCCGTCAGCGTCAGCATCTTTGACGACAGTCATGTTGAGCCCGTACAGCGGCTCGGGATTGTTCGTGTACGTCAGCGACGCGCTGATCGGTCCGCCGACGGTTTGAAACGATGGGCTGGACACCGATGTCGTGTATGTGCCGGTGGCTGCGTTGACGGACCAAGGACCGACGTCGTGCGTCGGAGCCACTTCCGGGTCAGGATCCCATGTGAGCTTTCGTACTGATGCCGAGGGAATGACGTACCAGCCATCGGTGACGGCCAGACGCCAGTAATAGTCCTGTCCGGGGTCGAAGATCGAAGGGTCCACAGCACCCGTGAGCACAAGAGGACCCACCGGGGTGGAGGACGAGTTGTAGGTCTGCCAATTCGACGACATCAAAACGCCGTCGCTGAAATCGGACGTCCGGCTGAACTCGGCACGGTATGACAGCGTCGCGCCTTCGGGATCGGTCGACGGAACGATCTGCATGTATGCGGGCAACGCCCACCAGTCCGTCGCGTCCGCAGGGTTCGCTGCTCCTGTCAGAGCGGGCGCCGACGGCGGGTCGTTGTAGGTGACGGACAAGGAGGCGGTGAACTCTTTGTAGGTGTAGGTGCCGTTGGTTGGTTCGTTGTCGCCCTTGAAGAGCAGCGAGCCGCCGACGAGACCATTTGAAGTCCAATAGTCGTAGAGCGAGGTCAGGCTCATGCTGGCCGTCGTCCCGACTGCGTTTAGAGTGCCCGATCCGAAGTAGCCCGACCACGAGTGACCGTACGGGTACGGAGGTGGAAGTGTGCGCGGGGTCTGGGTGTCGTGGTAGCCGAGCACATCGGCCCAGAAGACCTTCAGGCCCTGAGCGCCGGAACCCGAGCCGTTCGATGTAGTCAGCGTCAAGGTCGCTGCGCTCACCCGCTTCCCGAGAATGTTGTTCGTGCCGCTCCAGTAGTTGAAATTGCCTACCGACCGCCAGATCATCGCCGGCTTCCCGGAGATCCCAGGATTGCCCGTCGCGAGACCGCTGATGGCGGTGTACCCCTGACCCGGCTTGGGATACATGGTCTGAGTGTTCGGCGTCACCGTGAACGAGGGGTCGATCGTGATCGGAAACTGGTCTACGGGCTGGCTCGCCAACCACTTCTCATCTACACCGATCGTCAGAGCGCTATTCGCCGCCAAATCGACAGCAGACAACGATAGAGCGGCTGTTGCATCGACGAACCGCCCATCAGCATCTAACGCCACTGGCTCATCGAGTGCGAGGTGGAGCTTCCCGCTCACCAACTCCACGGAGCCGTCCTTCGCCGTGACCGCATCTGCGCCGATGAGCGAGAACTGGTAGCTCGCTGCGGCACGAGAGGACTTCAGCTCGACGAGCTCCTCGATGCCACCGGGATTCACCCGATACACGAGATCGGCGTCCAGCCACGCGTCGGCGTAGCGGATCGAGACGCCGTCATCTCCGACCACGCCCTTCACATCAGCAGCATTTACTGCGCGCCACCCGAAATGGCCGTCCGGATCGTCGAAGGAGATTCCTTCGCCCAGCGACGCTGGGAAAGTGATCTTCCATTCGTTTGCCCGGTTCACGAAGCCATCGGCCGTCGCAACAAGCGAGGAGTCGATGTCCTCCCAGCCGTCGGCCACCTGGTAGTGCACCGGCTGCGACGAGATCTCCAGCGTCTGCGAGCCATCGGCATTCTGATACACGGTGTCAAAGCGGTCCCGCCGATCGATCACCTCCTTCGACGAAGTTGGCTCGAAACCCTTTGGTATCTCGGCCACGGGGATGGCACCAGGCGCGGGCGCCAGCGAAACGCCGGCTGGGAGCGGCTCCACAACCCGTTGCGTTCCCGCAGCAACGTCGGGACGCTGCGCGTTTGCGGTGAGTGCATCGACGGGCTTCGACCGCATCGAGGGCACCTGCATCAAGCTGACAGCCAAGAACAGGCCGAGAGCGGCACGAACTGAACGAGACATGCGCCTCGACCTCCCATCGCGTACCCGCATAGATCAGATGCGCTCGCGCTGAAGTTAAATGGTCGCCTCGATCCAGTCAATTGAACTCTTCGCAAACAGCTAATGGAGCATGATTGTGTTCTTCTGTCCCACACCTGAGATCGTCCGCGAGCGCGGAATTGATGAATTCCTCCGTGCGCTCACTTCGTTCTCCCGCTTAAGGTGCGCTCGCGGCTGGTCAGTGTTACGGCATTGAGCGGCGCGACTGGCCTACATCACGCGCGATGGAGGAGGGTCTTTCAACGCTGCTGCAGATGCATACGTGGACGCGGGCACCAGGTCCTTGCCGCGGCGGAACAGTCAAGACCGTCTTCCAGCGACATTGCGGATGGGTGGGCGCAGAGGGACTCGAACCCCCGACCAATGCCTTGTAAGGGCAGTGCTC
>CAZQPJ010000092.1:0-8973 GCA_964595105.1 uncultured Bifidobacterium sp. | reverse complement strand
GTCGAGTGCAGCGGCCCCGTAGCAGCGGGTCTGGCGCACACCGAGGGGCCGGGACGGGAACCCGTTGAGCATCACGATCGCCTCTCTGGGGTCCGTGCAGCCCGAGGTGCGGATCGGCGCACCGTTCCGAAAGGCACCACCGCCGCGGGTGGCCCAGAAGCGATCGCCCGTGGCTTGGTTCGCAACGATTGCGGCGACCGGACCTTCAGCGTCGACCACGCAGATCGCCGTGGCGTACCACGGCAGCCCACGACTGGCGTTGGTGCTGCCATCGATGGGGTCGATGACCGCCACCTCCCCGTTGCGGCCCGGCTCGAAGTCGCTCTCCTCCGACAGCACGCCGAGGCCCGCTGCACGAAGCAGTGGCAATGCCGCGTCGTTGGCCACCAGGTCGAGCGCGTACTGCCCCTCGCGGCGGCCGGAGGGGCCGAGGTCCGTCACCTGGGCGAACGCGCGGCCCACCGCGTCGACCACCTCGTGCAGCAGGGGAAGTCGGTCGGGCTTCATCGGGCAGGCACGGTAGCCTGCGGTGCCGTGGCAGTGATCGACGTCGCCGGATTCGTGGCCGATCTGAAGAGCCACGCGGTCGACCACGGCTTCCACGTACACGACGAGCGCCACTTCGTGGAGACCTACTCGCTGCGCCAACTCTGGGAGGTCGATCTGCACCCGGAGGAAGCCTGCAACGGCCCCATCGACCTCCACCTCTCACTCGAGGTCGACCCCCGCGCCCTGCTCGGCTTCGAGGACAAGGTGCTGGAACTGCCCGACCCCGACGACGAGCCGCCGCCCGGTTTCTCGTTCCCGTTGGTGTTCACCTGGACGCTGCCACCTCTGCCGCACCCTCCCGACCTGCTCGTGCTCGCCACCGAACTCGCCGGTGTCGGTGGAGTAGCGCTTCCCGTGGAGGTCTCGGCCATCGACAGTTTCGCCAGCGTCACCGACGCGCCCGAGCGCAGCCTCAGCATGGTCGCGCGCATTCCCATCGACCTCGCCGACGTCTACCTCGCCAACGACAAGGCGTTCTGTGACACGCTCGATCATTGCCGCGAGGTGAGCCTGTTCCTGCTGGAGCGGGCCGACGAGTGGCTCGGCGACGACTGAACCGGAGGAACACCATGCGAGTACGTGAACTCATCGACATGCTGAGCGACCAACCGCCGGACGCCGAGGTCGAGTTGGTCATCGTTGCCCCGGTGGTGGACGGCGATCCCGACATCACCGTCGACCGCTACCCCGTCGAAGGCATGCTGCCCTGGACCGACGACGGCGGTGACGATGACGACGGTGATGATGGCGATGGCGGATTGGTGATCTGGCTCGTCGGTGGCGAGGAGGGTGACGTCGACCAGTTCCTCGACGCGCTCGAGGTCGACGAGCCCTAGAACCGCTGTTCGTCGAGACCGACGGCGCCGACGAACTTTCCGCCGAACTCGAACACCCGGTGGGGCGTGCCGGCGCGTGTCACCCAGTCGGCGAAGAACGTGTTGTCCTGGATGTCGTCCATCAGCACCACCGCACCCGGCGACAACCGTGGCTGCACCGTGTCGAGCGCGAAGCGTCGTCCTCCCACCGACTTGTCGCTGTCGTAGTGGAAGAGATCGATCCGCCGGACCGACTCCACGATGGACGGCAGTGCGCGGCGGTCGCCCCGGATGTCGAGGTGCCAGTCGGCTCGGAGTTCCTCGGGAACCACCACGCCGATGAATCGTTCAGGGCGTTCGAGCCGGAAGTAGGGGAAGTCGCTCGAGTAGAGACGGCCGGCGCCGTTCACGCGCAAGGCCTCCAGAATCGCCCGGCTGCTCCAGCCTGCCGCCACGCCGGTCTCGACCACCACCTGCGGGCGATACCGCTGCACCACGAACGAGAGAAGCGGATGGGCCCCACCGCCGCCGAGACTCTCACCAGTCGCCGCGACACGACGCTGCGCGTCCTCCTCGAGCAACACCGACTCGGCAACGATCCGCTGCCACAGGACGTCGTCGACCGAACGGCACCACTCATCGATGCTCTCCGCACGTTCACGGGCCCACGCGGTGGCCGCTGCTCGGGTATCGGGCTCAGCGCGGCGCGCCAGCTTCTTCACCATCGTGCCGAGGAACCCCGGACGAAATGCGTTTGCGGCGATATTGCCGAGCCGAGAGGGCACGTTCGCAGCCTATGCCGACGTCTCGACCAGGTCGTCGATCTCGCCCAGCAGATCGTCGAGCCGCTCGAGCGCCGTCGCCAGTTGCTCGTCGGTGTGCGCGAGGCCCACGTTCATCATTCCCCGCGCAGCGATGTAGACGCCGCGCTCGAGCAGGCCGAGGAAGATGAGGTCGTTGAGGTCGTTGTCGCGCTGCAGCACCTCGGTGGGCGTGGACGGAGCATGCCGCAGGCCGTGCAGCGACATCATCGAACCGAAGCCGGTGACGCTCACCGGTGCCCGGTGACGGGCGAGCACCGATGCCACGTTGGCCCTGAACTCATCGCCTCGGGCGGTGTGCGCCTCGGCATGGTCGGCCGTGAACACCTGGCCCAGCACGATGCCACCGGCAGTCATGGTGGCGACGTTGTTGTTGAACGTGCCAGCGTGGCTGATGGCCCACTTGCGCCCGCCTTCCGGGCTGGTGTCGAACAGGTCGAGGTACTGCGCCGAGCCACCGAAGGCGCCGAAGGAGAACCCGCCACCGATGTACTTGCCGTAGGTGGTGATGTCGGGCTTCACCCCCAGCAGGTTCATCATGCCGCTGCGACCGTGCCGCGAGGTCATCACCTCATCGGCAACGAACAGCGCTCCAGCGGCCCGCGCTGCTGCCGCCACACCGCGCACGAACTCGCCGTCGGCAGGAACGCAGCCACCGGAGCCGAGCATCGCCTCCATCACCACTGCGGCCAGTTCGCTGCCGTGCTCGTCGATGAGCGCCAGCGTGCCGGCGAGGTCGTTGTACGGGGCCACCACGAAGTCGTACGGAGCGTTCCACGGTGCCGCTCCGCTGGCGAAGTAGAGCACGCCACCGTGGTAGCCGCCGTGGAACACCATCAGCTTCTTCCGCCGCGTTGCCATCATGGCCGTGGTGATGGCCATCAGGTTGGCCTCCGTACCCGAGTTGGTGAACCGCACGCGATCGATGTCGAACCGCTCGCACATGAGCTTGGCGAGCCGGGCCTCCGCCGGATGGATGCCACCCACGCTCACGTTGGTGTTGAGGGCTGCCGTGACACCGTCGATCACCCGATGTTCGCTGTGCCCCAGCAGTCCGGCCGTGTAGTCGCCGAGCAGGTCGATGTACTGGTGGCCGTCGACATCGGTGAGCGTGGCTCCTTCACCGGCGACGAAGTTGAGGGGGAACGGCTGGTGGGTGAGCACCGTACGCGTGTGCCCGCCGGGCATGTACTGGCGCGCCTCGTCGTAGTAGCGGCGGCTGCCGGGGTTGCGATCGGCGAACTGCTGGCGGGCACGCTGCACGTGGGAGGCGAACATGCCCACATCCTACGAAGATCCCGCTCACGGCCGCGAAGCGACACCGCGCACCGACTCCTCGCACACTTCGGTAGATCCATACCGATTTCGCCCGAGCGCGGCTATCCAGTTCGGGCCTCCGCACAACCCCATTAGCGTGTTCCACATGGAGATCGGTGAGTCGTTCGCCACCTTCCGCGAGGCCACGGGGATCGCGGGAATGGAATTCCTCCGCATCTTCAATGATCTCCGCGACTACATCTGCGTCCATTCGGTGGAACTCGACGGGTTCGGCGCTGTCACCGATGCACGGCTCCGTGCGTGGAACCGCGCCTACGAGCAGGTACGGACGAAGAAGGTGGAGGCACATCAATCACTCCGCGACACGTACTTCCAGCCGGACGTTGCGCTCGACTACGTCAACAAGGCCTGGATCGACGGCGTTGCCCACCAGGTCTTTCAGCTGACACCGGCGACGCGCGACAGTTATCGACCCGAGGGAGCGGTGGTCCTCATCAACGTGCTGTGGCAGAGAGTCGGCGACTTCGTGGTGGAGGTCGGCAACGATCTCAGCGAGATGCGCCGACTGCAACTGCAACTGGCGGACGAGGAGTCCGCTGCAACTGCTGCACTTCATGCGCGTGTCGTTGCCGAAGAGCGCGAGCGAATCGCCCGAGATCTGCACGACTCCGTCATCCAGCAACTCTTCGCCTCTGCCCTGCAACTCAACACTCTTTCGGATGCCATGGCGGAAGGCGACCAACAGGACACCCTGCGCCACGTGTCCGACACCCTGTCGACCGTCATCGCAGAGATCCGCACCGGTATCGTCGCCGTGCGAAGCGACGCGCCGTCATCGCTTCACCGCGAGATCGAGGACGTGGTGGGCTTCATCGCGAACCCTGCGGGGGTTCACTGGTCTGTCCAGGTCGAGGATGACGTGGAGGTCGAGGGCGAGGTCCGGTCGAACCTCCGAGTGGCGGCTCGAGAGTCCGTGAGCAACGCCGTCCGCCACGGCCACGGCGCACGTGTTCGAGTGCTCGTACGGCGAAGTGGCTATTTCATCGAACTCACCGTCAGCGATGACGGAGTCGGCATTCCAGCGGAGATGGAACGCAGCAGCGGTATCTCGAATCTGCGGCGACGCGCGGAGGAGTTGGGCGGATCGATGACGCTCGCCGACGGACCCAACGGAGGCACACTCGTGACGTGGCGAGTGCCACTTCCGGTGGAGGAGGGAAGCTAGATGTCGGAGATGCCGATTCGGGTCGCCATGTGCGACGACCACGACATGGTTCGCAACGCTCTGGCGATGGTGCTCGATCGAGAGTCCGACATCGAGATCGTTGGCGCCGTGGCGAGCGGCGCAGACCTGCTCGATCTCATGGGCGAGCAACCGGTCGACGTCGCAATACTCGATGTACGCCTTCAGGATGAGTCCGGCGTCGAACTCGCTCAGCGACTCAGGGTCAATCAACCCGATTGCCACATCGTGATGCTCACCTCGTTCGAGTCCGACTCCGCGCTCGTCAACTCGTACGAGGCTGGCGTTTCGGCATTCCTGCTGAAGACCGGTCGCGCCGACGAGCTCGTCTCTGCCGTGCGCGGCGCCGCAATGGGCTTGAGGCTCATCAATCCGGCCGCCGTCCGCGACGCCCTCAATCGAATCCGCGCCACGGGAGCCGCGCTCCTCGAGAAGCTCGACGACACCGACCGCCAAATTCTTCATCTCATCGCCGCCGGTCAGAGCGATAAGCAGATTGCCGAGACCGTCTTCCTCAGTGTGCAGACAGTGCGGAATCGGGTATCGCGACTCCTCAACAGATTCGGCAAGGACAACCGAACACAACTCGCCGTGTTCGTCGCTCGGGTACTTCCCGAAACGTCCGACTAGCCAACATTCGGGTCGGTATATCCATACCTTGCCGAAGGTACGCCTTCCTCTCGCAATGGAGGGCGCCGTGGCGTTCACTGGCCGTATGGCTCACATCGTCATTCGGCACCACGCGCTGGCCGAGCCATCCGAGCGGCTCCGCGCCCACCCCAATCTGCCATGGCTCTGCTTGGCCGTGCGGCGGCTGGCGATCTGCCTTTCGATGATCGTGATCGGAGCATCGCTGACCGTCGGCATTCTCGCCCGCACATCCGGAACCGGGGCAGTCGGCATGGTCGGCCACGAGCTTCGCCCCGTGCTGTCCGGCTCGATGACCCCCACCTTTCGGGTTGGGGACGCCGTGGTCACCTCAGCGGCGACCCCGGAGCGGCTCGCGACGCTGGCAGCAGGCGACATCATCGTCTTCCGCGTTCCAGGCCACGAGTCCATGGTGGTGGCGCACCGGGTGGCCGCAATCACGAGGAACAATCAGGGTGCCCGGCTCTTCACCACCAAGGGCGACGCCAACGCTGCCAACGACACCGCAATGGTCGACGAGGCCCATGTGATCGGGGTGGTGACCGGGTCGGTTCCCTATCTGGGCCGCGTGATGGTGGGCCTCGGGCAGCGCCGCACCATCCTCATCTTCGTCCTCTCATCCCTGCTCGCCTGCCTCTCGGTGAATGTGGCCCGTCGAGCGCTGCAGGCGGCCGACGACTTCGGCTCCCTCTCCCCGATGCCGAAGTCAGGAGAACGAGCCGATCGGACCGCCCTTCGGTTCGATAGCCCGGCCGCACACACCCCCAGAATCACCCCCCATCAGGAGACGACGAAATGAAATCCCCCACGAAGAAGACGTTGCTGAACATCCTTGCTGTCATCGCCGCACTCGTGTCTGCGGGGAGTCTTGCCATTGGCGGCGCTTGGGCGCTCTTCAGTGCGACCGAGAGCAGTTCCGCCAACTCCTTCGTTGCGGGAACCGTCACCGTGGGCGCCGGCGGCACAGCGAGTACCACCTGCAACGTGACCGGAATGATGCCGGGTGACTCGTCGGCCGGGTTCGGTTCACTCAATGAGCAACTCGCTGCGTGCGCCTACCGGGTGAAGTACACCGGATCGGCATCTGCGTATCTGGCGGTCGACATCACCATCACCGCACCGTCAGCGGCGCTGCCCTCGACCGCCAGCCTCTACGACTCGTCCGCCACCGGACTCCAGGTTCACGTCGCCGAGGGCGTGGTCAACTTCATGAATGGCACGACGTACAAACCCTTCGGCGGCACCGACACCCCGTTGACCGCTGGGACCCCGGTCACGAACCTGCTGGTGTCAACCACGCCAGCGGTCACCAACGACGAGTTCACGTTCGACATTCGGTACGCCCTGCCGACGCTTGCCCCGAACGCGCTGCAGGGAGGTTCCGCTACCGTGATGCTCACCTTCCACGCCGTGCAGAGCGCAAACCAGAGCCCTACGGGTTGCACCGCCGGTCAGCAGTGCAACGTGCTGACGTGGTCCTGATCACGAGGGACTGACGTGCTCGGGCTGCGGAGCGTCGCCTTCCATCGCTCAGTCCGTCGGGTGCTGTGGTCGACCGCTTGTTGCGGCCTTCTCCTCACCGTCACGCCAGCGGGACTACTCGCTCGATTCAGCGCCGACCACGGGGAGCTGCCAACCGAACTTCAAGGTGCCCGTTTCTCCCCTTCGATCGCCCCGATGGTCAGCCACGTTCGGCTCCGAAACCAAATAACGCTGACGTGGTCGGCTGTCGCCATCTCGAGCGGGTACACGGTGTTGTATCACGTGACACGAATCCCGGTCGCTGGGTCACCGATTCAGATCTGCACCGGAGCCACCGCCCCCGTCACCGCAGGGGGCAGCGTCTCGTGCACTGAGGCCATCCCGGGCGCAAACCCGAACGACAGATACACCGAGCAGCCTTACGTGACGTACCTCGGGCAGATGACGTGGTCGATCCCTGCCAGCGTTCCCGCCTGAGCGCTCAACTAGATTCGTGGAGTGCGGATCTTCCTCGACATCGGCGGCCACACGGGCGAAACCCTCCGCATCGCACTCGCCCCCCGCTGGGGGTTCGACCGGATCCACGTGTTCGAGCCGGCCGCCGAGTGTTGGGCCGAACTCGAGGGGCTCGCCGACCAACGCACCACCGTGCATCACTTCGGGCTGTGGGACACCGACACCCAACTGGAACTGCACAACCCGGGCGCGATCGGTGCGTCCGTGATGGCCGACAAGAACCCGGGAGGAGCCGCCACGGTGTGCGACTTCCGCGACGCTGCAGCATGGTTCCGAGACAACCTCGAGGCGGACGACCACGTGGTGGCCAAGATCAATGTCGAGGGCGCTGAGGTGGAGGTCGTGCGCCGCCTGGCGGCGGCCGGGGAACTGCAGCGAATCGAGTCGCTCTTCATCCACTTCGACGCACGAAAGTCACCGAGCCGAGCACACCTCGTCGGCGAGGTGAAGGCACTGCTCGACGCCAGCGGCGTTCGCTACTTCGATGCCGATCGACTCGGGCCCGTGCGCCGGGCCACCGCCAACTGGCTGGCGTGGTCGGTGAGCGACTCACCGCTGAAGGGTGCCGTGCTGCGGATGCGCACCGTGGAGGCGCTGTTGCGCAAGCGCCTGTACCCTCTGAAACAGCGACTTCGCGGACGCCGCAGCGCCTGAACTGCGTGGGGCGGGTGGGTATCGAACCCACGACCCAGGGATTATGAGTCCCCTGCTCTGACCACTGAGCTACCGCCCCGAGGCCCCGACGTTACGCCCGTCGGGCCACCATCACCACGAAACGGCTTGGCGGGCGCTTGCGATGCAAACGCGCCTTCCACGGACGCATCGCCCACGCCCAGCCGTACCACGTTCGATGGAATCGCCACCGCAACCCGAAACGGCGGGCGAGATCGCCGAGCATCGCAGGGGTGAGGTACTCGATCGAGGGGATGGCCTCCGACCGTGTGCCGTACTGCTGCTCGAACCTCGCATGGCGTTCGGCCACCATCGCGCGGCCGGCCCAGTCCTTGCGATACAACGGCGTCTCCAGCACCACCACACGGCCGCCGGGCTTCAGCACCCGCAGCGCCTCTGCGAGCGTCTGCCCGTAGTCCGTCGAGTAGTGCAACGACGCGTTGAACACCACCATGTCGGCCGCGCCGTCGACGAACGGCAGGTCATCCATCTCCGCCTGGTAGCGCTCGAACGGGTGCACGAAGTGCCGGGCCGCGCCGAGGCCGTCGTCGGGGTCCACGGTGAGGTCGACGGCGTGGGCATCGTGCCCCAGTTCCGACATCCGGTTCGACAGCCAGCCCACGCCGGCCCCCACGTCGATCACCACCGAACGAGAGGGCATGCCCGGCAGCACCCTGCGCCGGAACGTGCGCCACGTGTTGCGACGGATTCGCCACTGCCACTCGATGGGCCCACCGGGGGTCGGATCCGGGAGACGACGGAAGTACTCGGGATCAGCGCTCGCCCGCCCCTCCGCCAGGCGGACCGACGTGTACTCGCCGAGGAACCGTTCGAAGTGAGCGGCACGTTCGGGCGACAGACAGCGGTGGATGCCGTCGACGACCGGGAACTCGGCGCGCAGCAGGCTCATCGGCGGCGCAGTTCCAGCACGTAATGGTCAGCGATCGCG
>CAZQPJ010000091.1:0-8983 GCA_964595105.1 uncultured Bifidobacterium sp. | reverse complement strand
CGAGATCTGGAACCTGGTGTTCATGCAGTTCAACCAGGCCCCCGACGGCACCCGTACCCCATTGCCCAAGCCCAGCATCGACACCGGCGCAGGCCTCGAGCGCATCCTCTGCCTCGTGCAGGGGGTCGACTCGGTGTGGGAGACCGATCTCATGCAGCCGCTCATCGAGCGCGCCTGCAGCCTCACGGGCAAGACCTACGTGCCCGGCGACTATGACGATCGCAACAGCTTCGCGATGCGAGTGCTTGCCGAGCATGCACGCTCGAGCGCCATGCTGGTCAGCGACGGTGTGTTCCCGAGCAACGAGGGTCGCGGCTATGTGCTCCGCCGCATCATCCGGCGCGCCGTTCGGTACGCATACCTGCTGGGCACCGAGAAGTTGGTGATGCCGTCGTTGGCGGAGACCGCCATCGCGGTGATGGGCAATGCCTATCCCGACGTCGTGAAGAACCGCGACTTCGTCACGAGCGTGCTCGCTCGTGAAGAGGAGCGTTTCCGGCAGACCCTGAAGACCGGGCTCGGCATTCTCGAGGACGAACTCAGCGGTCAGCAGGATCGCCTTCCGGGGTCGACGGCGTTCCTGCTGCACGACACCTACGGGTTCCCGCTCGAACTCACCGAGGAGATCGCCGGTGAGCGCGGTCTGGGCGTCGACACTGCCGGCTTCGACACCGAAATGGCGGCTCAGCGTGAGCGTGCGAAGGCAGCTCGAAAGGATCGGAACGCCGACGACGCCCGCCTCGACGACTATCGCGACATCGTCGAACAGTTCGGGGTCACCGATTTCGTCGGTTACACGCACGACTCGGCCGACGCCCGGGTGCTGGCCGTGGTGCCAGGTGACGGCACGGTCGACATCTTCCTCGATCGCACCCCGTTCTACGCCGAGGCCGGTGGCCAGGTCGGCGACACGGGCACCATCACCACCGCGGATGGTGAGGCCGAGGTGCTCGACACCACCTACGCGCTTCCCGGTCTGCGTCGTCACACGGCGCGCATCGTCCGTGGCGAGATCGCGGCCGGGGCTTCAGCCACCGCCTCCATCGACGCACAACGGCGAGCCGCCATCCGTCGCAACCACACCGGCACGCACCTGCTTCACTATGCGCTGCGCACGGTGCTGGGAGAGCACGTGAAGCAGGCAGGTTCGCTGGTGGGGCCCGACCGCTTGCGGTTCGACTTCTCGCACTATGCAGCGGTGACCGCCGACGAGATCCGTCGCATCGAGGACATCGCCAATGCCGAGACGCTCGCCAACGCCCCGGCGCGTGTGTTCGAGACCACCAAGGACGAGGCCACGGCGCTCGGCGCCATCGCCTTCTTCGGCGACAAGTACGGCGACGTCGTGCGCGTGCTCGAGGTGGGCAACTCCATCGAGCTCTGCGGAGGCACCCATGTCCGTGCCGCCGGCGACATCGGCACCATCAAGGTCATCGGCGAGAGCTCCATCGGCAGCAACCTGCGCCGCATCGAGGCCACCACGGGTGAGAACACCGTGCGACTGTTGCAGCGCGAGTCGGCCACCGTTGCCGAGGTGGCGCGGTTGGTGGGCGCCTCGACCGACGACCTCGTGGGAGGGGTGCAGCGCCGACTCGAGGAGTTGAAGGGGCTCTCCGACGAGGTGAAGGCGTTGCGTGCCAAGTTGGCCAGCGGTCGAGCCAGCGAGTTGGCCGCGGCAGCGACCGACGGTGTGCTGGTCACCCGTGTCGACGGCCTTTCGCCCGGTGACCTGCGCGATCTCGCCATTGCCGTGCGGCAGCAGGGTGTCGCCGCCGTGGTGCTGGGTGGCCTCAGCGACAGCGGCGGCGTGTCGCTGGTGGCCGCGGTGAACGCGGCGTCGGGTCGCGTGGCAGGTGACCTCATCCGCGACGCGGCCAGGGCCGTGGGCGGCGGTGGAGGCGGCAAGGGCGACGTGGCCACGGCGGGCGGGAAGAACCCCGAGGGACTCGACGAGGCGCTGCGCATCGCGGAGGCAGCGGCCAGGGGCTGACGTGCGAGTGCTCGGCATCGATCTCGGCAGCAAACGCATCGGCGTGGCGGTCAGCGACCGATCGGGCACCATCGCGTCGCCGCTCACCGTCATCCAGCGCTCTGGCTCGATGCAACGCGACCATCAGGTGATCGCACGTCTCGTGGCCGAGGAAGAGGCCGAGGCCGTGGTGGTGGGGCTGCCGCTCAACATGAACGGCTCATCGGGGCCGGCGGCCACTGCTGCCGTCGCGGAAGCCAAGGCCTTGGCTACGGTGGTCGGCGTGCCGGTTCACACGAGCGACGAACGCCGCACCACCGTCACCGCCGACCGGGCGATGCTCGAGGCCGGGCTGAATGCGCAGGAGCGCCGGAAGCGTGTCGACAAGGTTGCAGCGGCGGTGCTGTTGCAACACTGGCTCGACGGTCGATCGGGGACGTCGTGACCCTCGTCGACGAGCACCAGTGGGCGCACGACCCGTGGGACGACGCCGAGAGGGCACCGGTGCCGGTGGTGGAGCGAACCCGTCGGCAACGAGCACCGTTGAAGTGGCTCACGCTGGTGCTCTGTCTGGCTGCGATGGCGGGAGTGGTGGCGGTCGGTGTGGGCGGGCTCTGGTACACCCGCCAGATCAACCCGGTGGGCGACCCGGGCGACCCGCTCACGTTCACGGTGAACGCCGACGACACCCTGCAGACCGTCAGCGAACGGCTCGAAGCCGACGGGCTGGTGAGCTCCGCCTCGCTGTTCCGTTGGTACGTGGGTCAGCACGGTGGCCTCGAACTGTTGCCCGGCTATTTCCGGCTGCGCCCCAACGACCACATGGGCAACCTGATGCGCACGCTCAGCATCCCTCCTTCGGAGACCTTCACCAAGGTCACCTTCCCGGAGGGCTTCACCTACACCAAGATGGCCGCACGTCTGGTCGAGCGCGTGCCACGGCTCAACGTGTCGGCCTTCGGCGTGGCCGCCACCGACGGTGCTGTTCGATGGCAGTACCAGCCGCAGGGCATCGACAGTCTCGAGGGCTTGCTCTTCCCCGACACGTACCAGGTCTCGAACGGT
Organism: uncultured Bifidobacterium sp.; assembly: GCA_964595105.1. Lineage (GTDB taxonomy): Bacteria > Actinomycetota > Acidimicrobiia > Acidimicrobiales > Ilumatobacteraceae > UBA668. The sequence goes on along the minus strand of CAZQPJ010000091.1, from coordinate 5,949 downwards.
GAGACCGAGGCGCAGGTGGTGCAGCGCATGGTTGACCTCATGGACCGGGTCACCCGTCAGGAGGACATCGTCGAGAAGGCCAAGAAGCAGGGCGTGTCCGAGTACGAGGCGCTCATTGTCGCCAGCCTCATCGAACGCGAGGCGGCAGTTCCCGAGGACCGGCCGAAGATCGCCCGCGTCATCTACAACCGCCTGTTCATGGGAATGCCCCTGCAGATCGACGCGTCCCTCTACTACCAGCAGGACTCGACGAAGCCCTTCGGTGAACTTCGCCGTCTCGACACGCCCTACAACACCTACATGCACGCAGGCCTGCCGCCCACGCCCATCGCGAACCCCGGCCGGGCGAGCATCCAGGCGGCACTGAACCCGGCAGCGAACCCGTCGATCGGTGACCCGGTGTGCAAGGGCTTGAAGAAGGGCACGCCGTGCCTCTACCTCTACTACGTGCTGGCCGACGCTGATGGCCGCCATGCGTTCGCAGCAACCGCGGAGCAACATGCAGAGAACGTGCGTGCTGCACGCGAACTGGGGTTGCTGTGATCAGCGGCGCCACCCGGGTGGCGGGGGTGATCGGCAGTCCGGTTCGCCACACCCTGTCGCCCGCGCTGCACAACGCAGCGTTCGCCCAACTCGGCCTCGACTGGTTGTTCGTCGCGTTCGAGGTGGAGCACGGCGAGGCCCAGCGTGCGATCGACGCGATGCGTGTGCTGGGTCTTGCGGGGTTGTCGGTCACCATGCCGCACAAGGAGGCGGTGGCTGCTGCCGTCGATGAGCTCCACCCGTCCGCAGCATCGCTGCGCAGCGTCAACTGTGTGGTGCCCCGGGGTGACGGAACGCTGATGGGATACAGCACCGACGGCGGCGGGTTCGTGGCGTCCCTCGCGGCGCGTGGCGTCACCGTGGCCGACCGAACCGTGTGCCTGCTCGGCGCCGGTGGCGCAGCGCGGGCGATTGCCGACGCGCTGGGTCGGTCCGGGGCCTCCAAGGTGTGGGTGCTGAACCGCACGGCCTCGTCGGCGGAGGAGACCGCTGCGCTCGCTGCGGGCGTCGGCGAGGTGGGTGAGGCTCGGCACGTCCGTGAGGCCGACATCGTCGTGAACGCCACGTCGGTGGGCATGGGCACCGAGGAGGTGCCGTGCGACATCCACTTGCTCCGCGCGGGCCACGTGGTGGCCGACATCGTCTACCACCCGCGCACCACGGCCTTCCTGGCCGCTGCAGCCGCCGCGGGGGCCACCACCGTCGACGGTCTGGGCATGCTCGTGCACCAGGCCGCGCTGCAGCAGCAGTTGTGGCACGGAACCCTGCCCGACACCGACGCCATGACGGCCGCGGCCGAGCGGGAACTCGCCGCACGCGGTCGGTAGCCTTCACGGAATGCTCCGCTTCCTCACCGCTGGCGAATCGCACGGTCAGGCGCTCGTCGTCATCGTCGAGGGTCTTCCCGCGGGTCTGGAGATCACGGTGGAGGAGATCCAGACCGAGATGGCGCGGCGTCGACTCGGCTACGGCCGCGGCCCGCGGCAGCGGTTCGAACAGGACGAGTTGACCCTCATCGGTGGTGTGCGCCATGGCCGCACCCTCGGTTCGCCGGTCTGCATCGAGATCAAGAACAGCGAGTGGTTCCGCAGCGACAAGTGGCACGAGGAGATGTCGCCGGCGCCGGGGGCCACCAAGGATCCGCTCACCCAGGTGCGCCCCGGTCATGCCGATCTCGTCGGCATGCAGAAGTACGGCTTCACCGATGCGCGCGACGTGCTCGAGCGTGCGAGCGCCCGCGAAACCGCTGCCCGCGTGGCTGCTGGCGCCGTGGCGAAGAAGCTGCTGTCGCTCCTGGGCGTCAATGTCATATCGCACATCATCCAGATGGGTCCGGTGCGGGCTGCCAGTGGGGCCCGACCGTTGCCGTCCGACCTCGATGCGGTCGATGCCGACGAGGTCCGCTGTTTCGACGCCGCTGCCAGCGCGGCCATGATCGAGGAGATCAAGGCGTGCGCCAAGGAGGGCGACTCGCTCGGCGGTGTCGCCGAAGTCCTTGCCTATGGCGTGCCGATCGGGCTGGGCAGCCACGTGCACTGGGACCGCAAGATCGACGCGGCTCTCGCGCAGGCCATCATGAGCATCCAGGCCGTGAAGGGTGTCGAGATCGGAGACGGGTTCGAGGTGGCAGGTCGGCGTGGCAGCGTTGCGCACGATGCGATCGCATGGGACGCCGAGGCCAACGACTACCGCCGCGAGAGTTCGCTTGCCGGCGGCACCGAGGGCGGCATCACCACCGGCGAGTTGCTGGTGGTGCGCGCTGCCATGAAGCCGCTCGCAACGTTGAACCGCCCCACCCTGAAGACCGTCGATGTGGTCACCAAGGAGGAGACCGTCTCGTTCAAGGAGCGCACCGACGTCACCGCGGTTCCTGCAATGGGCGTGGTCGCCGAGACGATGGTGGCCCTGGTGCTGGCGGCGGAGGCACAGCGCAAGTTCGGAGGCGACAGCGTCGCCGAGTTCGTGCGCAACGCCCAGTCCTTCCGCGAGTCGCTGAAGTAGGTCGTCGTGATCGACCCTCTCCAGCACGTGGTGCTCGTGGGCTTGATGGGTTCGGGAAAGAGCACTGTCGCTCGAATCCTCGGTGAGCGCCTGCATCGCCCCGTGCTCGACAGCGACGAGATGATCGAACAGCGAACGGGTCGCACCGTGCGCGACATCTTCGCGAGCGACGGTGAGGCTGCATTCCGTGCCATCGAGACGGAGGTGGTCCGATCGGCGCTGGAGGCACCGGAGCCGAGCATCATCGCTGCGGCAGGGGGAGTGGTGCTGAGCGCCGAGAACCGCGCCCTGCTCGCCGAGTCCCGTGCACGAGTGGTGTGGTTGTGTGCCGACCCGTCAACGCTGGTGCAGCGCGTGAAGGGTGCTGGCCACCGTCCACTTCTCGACAGCGATCCGGAAGGTACGTTGCGTCGCATGTTCTCCGAGCGCGAACACCTGTACCGGGAGGTCGCCGACATCATCGTGCTCGTCGACGGCAGGTCGGTGGCCGACGTGGTGGAAGCGGTGCTCCGGTGATCACGGTCAGGGTGCCTCTCGGCGACCGCAGTTACGACGTCCTCGTCGGCCACGGCGTGCGTGGTGCCCTTCCGTCGATGTTGCCGTCGACAGCGCGTCGGGCGGCCATCGTCACGCAGGCGGGCATCCCGCTCGAGGTCGACCCCGGTGTGCCGTCCGAGCGCTTCGTCATCGGCGACGGTGAGGACCACAAGACCGTGGCCACCGTCGAGGGACTGTGCCGAGGCTTCGCTCGCATCGGCCTCACCCGCAATGACGTCGTCATCGGTGTCGGTGGTGGAATGGTCACCGATGTCGCCGGGTTCGCAGCGGCCTCCTGGCACCGTGGCATCCCGGTGGTGCACGTGAGCACCTCCCTGGTGGGAATGGTCGACGCCGCCATAGGTGGGAAGACCGGAGTCAACATCCCCGAGGGGAAGAACCTCATTGGCGCCTACTGGCAGCCGAGCGGTGTGGTGTGCGATCTCGACGCACTCGCCTCATTGCCCGAGCGCGAGGTGCGCTGCGGCCTGGGAGAGATCGCCAAGTACCACTTCCTCACCGGCGACGACCTGTTGGCACTCAGCGACGCGGAGCGCATCGCGAGGTGCGTGCGGATCAAGGCCGACATCGTGGCGTCGGACGAACGCGAAGGTGGCCGCAGGGCGCTCCTCAACTACGGTCACACGCTCGCTCATGCACTGGAGATCAGCACTGGTCACTCGATGGCGCACGGTGAGGCAGTGGCGGTCGGCCTCATCTACGCGGCGCACCTGGCCCGCCGACTCGGCCGTATCGACGACGCCCGGGTGCAGCACCACTACGACGTCGTGGGTGGTTCGTACGGGCTCGCCACCGGACTGCCTGCCGGCCTCGATCCCGACGAGTTGGCCGCACTGATGGCCCGCGACAAGAAGGTGCTGTCGGAGGGGCTCACCTTCGTGCTCGACGGCGCCGATGGAGTGGAAGTGGTGGCCGGAGTCGACCCCGCGGTGGCCCGCGCTGCGCTCGTCGAACTGGTCGTCTGAACAGCGCCGAGGTGCATGGCTTCGGCCTGCACGACGACACAGCCTGCGAATGATCGGCAATCGTGCGTCGGCGGCGTGGCACGATAGGCGACGTGGCACTCATCGCCCTGCTCCACGGACCGAACCTCAACCTGCTCGGCCAGCGTGAACCGCACATCTACGGCACGGCCACGCTGAACGACTACGTCGCCACTGTCGAGGCTGCGGCGAGCCGACACGGCCACGGCGTGAGAGCGTTCCAGACCAATCACGAGGGTGAGTTGGTCGACGCCATTCACGCCGCCCGACTCGATGCGGCGGCCATCATCATCAACCCGGGTGCCTTCACCCATTATGCGTGGTCGCTGCACGATGCGCTGGCTGCGTTCGCTGGCCCGATCATCGAGGTGCACATCTCGAACCCCAATGCGCGCGAGGCCTGGCGCCACACGAGCGTGGTGGCTCCCGTCGCCACCGGTTCGATCATCGGGCTCGGTCTGCATGGCTATGAACTCGCGGTCGATGCGGTGGCCCGGAAACTGGCAACTCCATGAAAGCAACCGGACGCGCCGACCGGGTGCGGGAGCGGTTCGACCGGGTTGATGCCCTCTTGGTGACCGTGCTCGACAACGTTCGTTGGCTCACCGGCTTCCGGGGTTCGAGCGCCGTGGTGGTGCTGGGCCGTGACTCGCTGACACTGGTCACCGATGGTCGCTATGGGGCGCAGGCGTGTGAGCAACTGGCCGCCGCCGGTGTCGACGGTGAGGTGTTGGTGGGTGCGACTCGGGCGGAAGCCGACGCGTTGGTCGCTGCGGCGCTGAACCGTTCGGGCGCGGTGGGGTTCGAGGCCGAACATCTCACGGTGGCACAGCACGGCCGGTACGCATCGCTGGTCACCGCCACCATGGTGCCGACGACGGGCATCGTCGAATCGGAACGTCGTACGAAGGATGCTGCCGAGATCGAAGCGATGGCCAGGGCCTGCTCGATCGCCGACCGAGCGCTTGCGGAAGTCGCACCGAAGCTCGGCGACGGACTCACCGAGGCCGAGGTGCGCACCCGGCTCGAGACCCGCATGCGCGAACTCGGTGCGTCCGGCCCCAGCTACGACACCATCGTCGCCACCGGCCCGCACAACGGCGCCTTCCCGCACCACGCCACCGACCACACGCTCATCGAGCCCGGGCACCTGGTGGTGATCGATGTCGGAGCGCTCGTCGACGGCTACCACAGCGACATGACCCGTACCTTCGTGGTGGGCGAGCCCACGGCACGGCAGACCGAGATGTACCACGCGGTGCTCCGCGCGCAGGTGGCGGGTGTGGCAGCGGTGGGCCCCGGTGTGCCGGTGCGCCACGTCGATGCCGTGTGCCGAGACGTGTTGGCGGAGGCCGGTGTGGGCGACTGGTTCACCCACGGAACCGGTCACGGCGTCGGCCTCGTGATTCACGAGGAGCCGTTCATCAACCGTGCCGGCGACGCCATATTGCAGGTGGGAGACGTAGTGACCGTGGAGCCTGGGGTCTACCATGTGGGCTTCGGCGGCATCCGTGTGGAAGATCTGGTGGTGGTCACCAGCGACGGTTGCCGCGTCCTCACTGCATCTCCGAAGGATTCCCCGTGCCTGCCATCACCACCAACGACCTGAAGAACGGCATCACCCTCGAACTCGATGGTGTCCTGTTCCAGGTGGTCGAGTTCCAGCACGTCAAGCCCGGCAAGGGCGGCGCGTTCGTGCGGTCGAAGATCCGCAACCTGCGCACCGGCGCCGTCATCGACCGCACCTTCAACGCCGGTGTCCGTGTCGAGCAGGCGATTCTCGACCGCAAGGACATGCAGTTCCTCTACCGCGACGGCGACGAGTACGTGTTCATGGACCTCGAGAGCTACGACCAGATGAACG
>CAZQPJ010000090.1:0-9039 GCA_964595105.1 uncultured Bifidobacterium sp. | reverse complement strand
AGCAGGGCCTGCCCTGCGGATGTCGTGGTAGCGGGCGCTCCACCGTGGTCTCCGCCCCCCGGGTGTGCTCTGCCGCTACCCAAGGAGCACACCTCATGACATCCATGGCACGACGCGGTGGCCTGACGGCCCTCGCATCAACGCTGCTGCTGACAGCAGCGGCGACCACCTTCACGCGGGCCGCCGATCCGGTCGTGCAGCGCGTGTCGATCGACAGCGGCAGCGGCCGAGACCTGTCGTCGGTCAGCGGCAACGGCACCCACGTGGTGTTCGTCGGTCGAGGCGCCGGCAATCAGGGCATCTGGCTGCGTGACACCGCCCTGAACCAGAACTTCCGGCTCACCACGGGCAACGACGTCAACCCCACCATCAGTGGCGACGGCAACAAGGTTGCATTCGTCCGTGTCGGAACCACGCGTGCAGTGTGGCTGATGGACATCACCACTCCGGCCACTCCGGGCACGCCTGCCCAGGTCGACCGCGCGAATGGCGTGGACGGTGCGTTCAGCAACGGGAGCAGTGACTTCCCGGCGCTCAACGAGACCGGGTCACTGGTCGTGTTCCAGAGCACAGCCACCAACCTCACGCCGGCCACTCCGCTTCCCACCACGGGTGGCGCGAGCAAGGTGTACGTCCGCAGCATCGCCAACGGGACCACCACGATGGTCAGCACCGACGCGAACGGTGTCGCGTTGGCCGGTGCCGCCACCCGGCCCGACATCTCGCACAACGGCACCACGGTCGCGTTCGCGTCCGAGCAGGCACTGGTGGCGCCGCCCGCTGGCACGTCGACCTTCCAGCAGGTGTACGTGAAGACGCTGGCGCTCCCGCTTGCGACGGGTGCGGTGCGCGCCGCCAGTGTGGCGACCGGCACCGGCATCACCGGCAACGGGCCCTCTGCGGTGTCGAGCGCTCCCACGCTCAGCAACGACGGCACCAAGGTGGCGTTCGACAGTACGGCGAGCAACCTGGTGGCGCTCGACACGAACGGTGCCACCGATGCCTTCGTGCACGACTTCACGGCCGACTCCACGGTGCGCATCAGCGAGCGTTCGCCGATCAGCAACCAGACGGGTGCATACCTCGCGGTGCCCGGCCGGCGCCTGCTCGACACTCGGACGGGGAACGACCCGTTGGGGCCGGGCGCAAGCCGCACCATCATGATCAAGGGCCTGGCCGACGTCCCGGCGACCGCCACCTCGGTGGTGCTGAACGTGACCGCCGTGCAGCCGACGGCCGACGGATACCTCACCGTGTACCCCACCGGCGTCACCCGGCCGACCGCCTCGAGCCTCACTGTTCGCAAGTTGGTGACCGCTGGCAACGCGGTCACTGCCAAGTTGGGGGCTGACGGCAGCGTGTCGATCTACAACGCCAATGGTCTCTCCAACGTGGTGGTCGATCTGTTGGGTGTGTACGACGGCGCCAAGGTGGTGTCGAATCCTCTCGGCGAGCCCACGAATGGTGGCGGTGGGTTCACGCCGACGGTGCCCACCCGCATCCTCGACACACGCACCGTCAGCGGCGGTGCCATCACCGCCGACAAGGCGGTTGCGGTGAAGGTGAAGGGCCTCGCCGGAGTGCCCGACACGGCCACCGCCGTGGTGCTGAAGTTGGTGGCCGTCCAGCCGACTGCGGACGGATATCTCACCGTGTATCCGGTGGGCGAGGCCCGCCCGGTGCTGTCGAACCTCAACTTCCAGGCCGGCTCGACCACCAGCAACTCGGTGGTGGCCGAACTCAACGCGGGTCAGGACAGCGTGAACGTGTACAACGCGAACGGCACCACGAACGTGGTGATCGATGTGGCGGGCTACTGGGATTCGACCGCTCGCAACGGTGGTTTCACGCCCATCACGCCGAGTCGGGCCTACGACAGCCGCACGACCACGGCCCTCGGTGCCGGCGGCTCCGTCGACATCAGCGTGCTGAAGGTGGGCGACGTTCCGCTCGACAACGTGCAGGCGGTGGCGCTGAACGTCACTGCGGTGAACCCCACCGCCGACGGGTACCTCACGGTGTATCCCACGGGTCGCACCCGCCCGCTGGCGTCGGCCATCAACAACAAGACGGGCCTCGTGCGGTCGGCGCAGGTGATCGTGCCGGTCGGCGCGAACGGCAAGGTCACGGTCTACAACGCGAACGGGTCGACCAACGTGGTGGTCGACGTGGTCGGTTGGTGGTCGGGTGTTCAGGTGTCGGACGGTGGTTCGGCGCCGGCCATCAGTGGTGACGGCACGGCAGCCGCGTTCCAGTCGAGCGACCTCCTCACCACGCTCGACACGAATGGCACGGGCGACGTGTTCCTCCGCACCATCGGCACGCTGACGACTGCTCGCATGAGCGTGGCGGTCACCGGCGGCACCGAGGCGACCGGCACCAGGATCGACAGCGACACCGGCCTCGTGGTGCCGCAGGTGAACGGTGCCGACGCGATGATCGGCGATTGCCCTCAGTACGTGGCGTTCTCGTCGAACGGCGACCTCGCGAAGGACAAGCCGCTCATCTCGGGTGTGCTCAGCACCGAGTGGGCGGTCTTCCGAGCCGACCGCGGTCCCGTACCCCCCTGCGTCGCCTGACGTAGTTCGTCATTCGGTTCGTCTCGACCGGTGCGGCGTTCCTGCTGCCGATGCGTGCATCGGCAGACGGGGGCGCCGCACCGGTCTGTGCGAGTCGCAGTCGTGCCGGTTCCAGCGCACCCGAGGCCCGGCCGACCTAGAAGACGTTGAAGGTCCAGCTGTAACTGCGTGCGGTGCTGCGACCGTCGAGCACCTTCCAGAAGATCACCCTCACCTGGTGCTCACCCTGGCTGAACGACGAGATCTGGGCGTCGTCGCTGGGATCGAAGGTGAGGGTGGAGTTGCCCGGCTCGTAGATGGTGGTGGGCGGCAGTTTGATCTGCTGACCCGGCTTGTTCTTGTCCTGCAACGACTCGATGTTCACGGTCTCGAGTTCGAGGCCGTCGATCACCAGCACTCCCTCGTAGCCAGACTGCAGGTCGACGAACACAGAACTCTGTGCGGGCACCCTGACGGCTGCGGGCAGCGGGTCGATCTGCTCGATCTCCTCGGGAAGCCGATATGCATCGCGTCCGGTGACGGAGCCTGCCACCGCAACGCCGATGGCCACCAGACAGGCGGCGATACCGAGGCTGGCGAGCAGCAGCGACCACTGGGGGCGACGGGTCGTCGGTGACACGTGAGCATTCTCGCCGCTGCGGAGCCCGAACGCACATTCGGCCACCTCTCGAAGGGGTGTTTCCTGTGTCGGTGCCGCGTGGTGGCGCCGCCGTTCTGCGGATAGCGTCATTCCGCCATGTCGGACGACGCCCTCACGCCGCCCACGCCCGACCACCTGCTGGCGGGCCGTTTCCGCCTCGGTGCGCGTCGTGGTTCGGCCACCGATGCGGCGCTGTTCGACTCCATCGACATCGAACTCGACCGACCGGTGGTCGTGAAGGTGTTGCACCCCGACCTCTCCGCGAACCCGGTGGTGCAGGCAGAGTTCACCGCAGCTCTGGAGGTGGTGGGCGGCCTTCACCATCCCCACGTCGCCGAGGTCTACGCATGGGGCGAGGCTGCGTGGGCAGGGTCGAAGGTGCTGTACGTGGCCAGCGAGCAACTGAACGGTGGCAGCGTGCGCGACATGCTCGACCGTGGTCGCCTCCTGTCGCCGTCGCAGGCCCTCATCCTCGGCCTCGATGCCTGCAAGGCGCTCGATGCCCTGCACCGTCGTGGCCTCATGCATGGCGACGTGCGTCCTGCCAACCTCGTGTTCGGCGACGACCGTCGCCTCCGCCTCGTCGACGCTGGTCTGTCCAACGTGGTGGTCGACGCAGTGGGTGGTGCAGCGCGGCGCAGCAACGACATCGCCAAATACGCGTCGCCGGAAGAGGCGCTGGGCTCGCCCCGAAGTGCCAAGAGTGATGTGTATTCGTTGTGCCTCACCCTGCTCGAGACGCTCTCGGGTTCGGTTCCCTTCGTCGGCGATTCCACCGTTGCCACCCTCGCCAACCGCGTCGATCGACTGATGCCCGTGTCGGCCGACCTCGGCCCGTTGGCCAGCGTGCTCGAGCGCGCCGGGCGCCCGACGCCCACCGATCGCTACACGGCAGCCGAGTTCGGCCGGGCTTTGGTGGGTGCCGCCGAGCGACTGCCGCGCCCGGCGCCGCTTCCGATCCTCGCGAACTCGCTGTTCGGTCCCGACCCCGGCGCACCCGATGAGCCCGTCGACCCGACCGGGCCGATCACGGCGTCGGTGCCTGCGGTGTCGAGGAACGTGGTCGACCTCTCGGACGATCCCTCCGACCCCGAGGGTGAACCCGCCACCGGTGAGAGCGCCAGCGGCGAGGGGTCGAACGACGAACTCGACCCCTCGGATGGGGTCCACATGCCGCGTCTGCAGCGCCGCACCGTGGTTGCCGCAGTGGTGGCCGCTGTCCTCGTGGTGTCGGGGCTCACCTGGTTCATCACGCGTCCCTCGTTCCACAACGTGCCCGGCCTTGCGGGCTTCGACAAGGGAGTGGCACTGAACGTCGTGGCCGGCAACTTCACGGCCACCGTGGTGGAGGAATCGAGCGACGAGGTTGCCGTCGGTGTGGTCATCCGCACGGATCCCGAGGTGGGCACCCGGCTCAAGGAAGGCAGCCCGCTGAAGGTGTTCGTCAGCAGTGGCCCAGCACCGCGCGTGCTGCCCGAGCTGGTGGGCAAGACGGTGAACGATGCCAACAACACGCTGGCGGCACTGGGGCTGGCGGCGAGCCTCGGTGAGGCCGTGTACGACGAGACCGTTCCGCTCGATGCCGTCATCAGCTGGAGCGTGCCGGCATCGCCGACCCTGAAGGCAGGCGACACGGTGGTGAAGGGGACGGTCATCCGACTCGTGCCGTCCGCCGGGCCCGAGCCGCGCACCGTGCCCGATCTGGTCGGCGTCGATCCTGCCGATGCCGAACCCACACTTCGCGATCTCGGGCTGATCATCGCCTACTCGCCCGACGAGTTCAGCAACGACGTGCCTTCCGGCATGATCGCTCGCACCGATCCGCCCGCGTCGTCGGCCGTTCCTCGCGGCTCGACCGTCACCCTGGTGAAGTCGAAGGGTCCGGATCTGGTGACCATGCCGACACTCGACGGACTCGACGCCGCTGGCATCGCCAGTGCGTTGCAGGCCGCAGGATTCACGGTGGGGGCCACCGTGGGCAATCCAGCGTTGGCGTTCGGAGGCCCGGTCGTCGACGGTCGACTCGTCTTCGCCGGCGATCGTCTTCCCCGCGGGACCTCCGTCGACCTCTACTTCGCCACCTCCTGACCGTCATCGGTAACGTGCGGTCCGCACAGGAGGTTCGTCACATGGGTTCTCTCGACGGTCGCGTGGCCATCATCACCGGGGCGGGGCGCGGCATCGGCCGTGAACATGCGCTGCTCTTCGCTGCGGAGGGCGCGAAGGTGGTGGTGAACGACCTCGGGGGCGCGAACGACGGCACCGGTACCGATCTCACGCCTGCGCAGCAGGTGGTGGAGGAGATCCGCTCCATGGGCGGCGAGGCGGTGGTGAACGGTGACAATGTCGCCGACTGGGAGGGTGCTCAGCGGATGGTGAACCAGGCCATCGAGGTCTTCGGTGATCTCGACATCCTGGTGAACAACGCCGGCATCCTTCGCGACCGTGTGCTCGTGAACATGACCGAGGACGAGTGGGACGCAGTCATCGCGGTTCATCTGAAGGGGCACTTCGCGCCCACTCGCTGGGCTGCCGCCTACTGGCGCGAGCAGCACAAGGCGGGCATCGTGAAGCCGCGCAATGTGGTGAACACCAGCAGCACGTCGGGTCTCTTCGCGAATCCAGGTCAGGCCAACTACGGCGCTGCGAAAACCGGTATCGCCACGTTCAGCCAGATCATCGCGAAGGAACTGCAGCGGTACCAGGTGAAGAGCAACACCATTGCGCCGGGCGCTCGCACGCGGCTCACGCTGGCCACGCCGGGCCTCGACGATGTGATGAAGCCGAAGGACGGCCAGTTCGACCAGTGGGATCCCGCCAACATCTCGCCGCTCGTGGCCTATCTCGCGTCGGCCGAGTGCGCCTTCAACGGCGAGACCTTCCTGGTGCAGGGTGGCACGGTCACGATGATCGAGAGCTGGAAGCGGGGCGAAGGAGTCGAGCGCGATTCGAAGTGGACCGTCGCCGAACTCGCCGCTGCGCTCGCGCCCCTGGCGCAGGGCTGAGCCACCGAAGTGGTCACGAAGCGCGACGACGTTCGTTCGCGCGCCGAACGGACGGTGCCCGTCGACAGTGCCGGTGTCGACGAACTGGGGGTGCTGCCGTGGCCGATCCTGCTGCGGCGTCGGCTGGCCGACAAGGTCGGCATCGATCGTCGGTGGGCGGTGCTCTGGGTGGTGCTCGCCGGCCTGTTCACGGTCGGCTTCACCATCACCGTGCTGGTGGTGTCGCTCGAGAGGATCGCGGGCGAACTGCACAGCACTGCGTCGGTGTTGACCTGGGCCATCACTGCTCCGATGCTCGCGTTCGGGGTGGTGGGTCCGGCCTTCGGCAAGGCCGGTGACCTGTGGGGTCACAAACGGATCTTCGTGGGAGGCCTCCTGTTCGCCGCGCTGTTCGCCGGTGCGTCGGCGCTGGCGTGGAACGTTGGCTCGCTCATCCTCTTCCGCACGCTGTCGGCAACGGCGGGTTCGGCGTGCGGCCCGTCGGCGATGGCCTACATCAACCGATTGTTCGAGCCCGGCGAGCGGGTGAAGCCGCTCAGCTACTGGAGTTTCGTCACCGCCGGGTCGCCGGTGCTCGGCGTCGTGATCGGAGCGCCGCTCGTGGATGCGGTGGGCTGGAGGGCGATCTTCGTCATGCAGGCACCGCTGTGCCTCGTCGGGTTCGTCGTGGCGCTGTGGCTTCTGCCGGGTACCGAGCGTGTGGAAGGTGTCCGGTTCGACGTGTGGGGTTCGGTCACCCTCGGCATCGGTGCATCTGCACTGCTGGCCGCCGTCAGTCAGGGGCGGCACTGGGGTTGGTCGAGCGCCCTCACCCTCGGCTGCCTGGTGGTGTCGGCGTTGGCGCTGGCAGTGTTCGTGCGGGTGGAGCGCCGTACGGCGGCGCCTCTCGTGGTGCTGTCGTGGTTCAGCACGCGGAACATCGCCTTCCCGATGCTGTCGCAGTCGTTCACCAACTTCGCCTACATGGGCGGTTTCTTCCTCGTGCCACAGGTGCTCGGCCGGCCCCGCGGTTTCGGTCTCTCGACCGCCACGGTGGGCAACCTGGTCATCGCTCGACCGCTGGCCTTCTCGCTCATCGCGCCCCTCGCCGCGCTCGTCACCATCAAGGCAGGCGAGCGGCTCGCCGGGGTGGTCGGGGCGCTGGGTGTGGTGAGTTCGATGCTGCTGTGGGCTTCCATCTCGTCGGCCGACTCCTATCCGCTCATCATCCTCGCGACGGCGATGTCGGGTGTCGGGCTCGGTATCGCCTCGCCCGCCCTCACCTCATTGATGGCCAATGCCGTCAGCGAGCACGATCTCGGTGTCGCCGGGGCGATGCAGCAACTGATGACCCAGTTGGGTGCCGTGATGGGGTCGGCGGTGCTGGCAACCGTGAGCGCGAACGCCACCACCACCGACCGGGGGCCGTTTCATGCGGCGTTCCTGGTGGGTGGTGGTGTCGCAGTGCTGGGTGCGGTGGCGGCGGCGTTCGTGCGCAGCACGCCCCGCTAGAGGATGCGGCTCGGGCCGCCCTCGAGGTCGGGCTCAGGCCGTGATCGCCTTGATCTCGGCAGCGATGGTCTTGGCGGCGTCGTCCTGCGGCATGCCGGTCTGCATGGCCATCATCTTCATCATGTCGCCCTGCACCTTGATCTTGCCCGACATGAAGGCCTGCATGCTGGCCGCCTGGTCCTGGTCGACGAACACCTTGCGTGCGGTCTCCCAGTCGGTGGTGACGGTGAGGTCGGCCGGCTCGAGTTCACCGAGGTCCATCACGACCTCGCCACCGGAGGTGTCGAGGAACGCCTTGATGGTGCCCTCGCCGAACGGCACGTCGGTGATGACCTGGTTCATGCGGATGCTGGCAGTGGGCTTGGCGGCGCTGTCGGCGTACTTCTCGCGGATCGCCTTGGCGGCGTCCATCCATTCGTCTGACAGGAACTGGAACGACATGCGGATCTCCTCGGTGATCGGAACAGTGGCGCGAATGTATCCGTTCGGCTCCGTGCAGGTACAGGCGGGCGAAGGGTGTGTCGCATCCGTGAGCGTGCCGTGAACAAACCGTTCATCCCGTTGCCCAATGAGGGTCGGCCCCGATAACGATGTAGCCCCATGGCTCGCATCCTGGTCACCGAAGAGATCGCCGAGGGCGGCCTCGACCGTCTTCGCGCCGCAGGGCACGAGGTGGTGGTCGAGACCGATCTCGCCCGCCTCCACGACGTGGTGGTGGGAGCCAACGCGCTCATCGTCCGCTCCGCCACGCAGGTCACCGCCGAGGTGCTCGAACTCGCCACCGACCTGGTGGTGGTGGGCCGTGCGGGCATCGGTCTCGACAACATCGACGTCGAGGCCGCCACCCGGCGAGGTGTGATGGTGGTGAACGCGCCGCAGAGCAACATCGTGTCGGCCGCCGAACACACCATGGCGCTGCTGCTGGCTCAAGCCCGCAATGTGCCGCAGGCCCATGCGGCGCTCACTGCTGGCCGCTGGGAGCGCTCGCGCTGGGAGGGTGTCGAACTGGCGGAGAAGACCCTCGCCATCATCGGGTTGGGTCGCATCGGCAAGCTGGTGGCCGACCGCGCGAAGGCCTTCGGGATGCGGCTCGTGGCATACGACCCCTTCGTGTCGGTCGAGCGCGCCCGGGCGATGGGCGTCGACCTGATGCCGCTCGACCAGGCCGTGGCCGAGGCCGACTTCCTCACCGTGCATCTTCCGAAGACGAAGGAGACCACGGGCCTCATCAACCGAGACCGGTTGCTGAAGGCAAAGCCGTCGCTGCGTTCGATGATGATGCGCTTGCCGCGCTTGCGTTCGCCGAAATCGACGACGCCTTCCA
>CAZQPJ010000089.1:0-9095 GCA_964595105.1 uncultured Bifidobacterium sp. | reverse complement strand
GTCGACGAAGGCCCGCAGGTCGTCGGGGGTGCCGAAGCGTGCCGTCGGCGAGTAGTAGCCCGTCACCTGGTAGCCCCAGGATCCGCCGAAGGGGTGCTCGGCCACCGGCATCAGTTCCACGTGGGTGAAGCCGAGCGCCGAGACGTGATCGGCCAGGGCCGTCGCGATCTCCCGGTATCCACCCGTGCCGGGGCGCCACGAACCCAGGTGGCACTCGTAGATCCGCAGCGGGGTTCCCGCCGCGACGCTGCGGCTCGCCATCCAGTCGTCGTCGCCCCACTGGTGCCGGGGTTCGTGGGCCACCACGCTGGCGTTCGCCGGCGGGCACTCGCTGGCCCGCGCCATCGGGTCGGCCTTCAACACCGTCGAACCGTCGTCACCGGTGACCGCGAACTTGTAGCGGTGTCCGGCGGCCGCCTCGGCGCACACGCCTGCCCAGATCCCCGACGAACCCTGCGGTGCCAACGCCGTACCGCCGCCCCATCCGTTCCAGTCACCCACTGCGTGGACGGCCCGCGCATTCGGCGCCCAGACCGCGAAGCGGACACCGCCATCTCCGGCGGGGTGGGCGCCGAGCGCCTGCCACAGTCGCCGGTGGTTGCCCTCACCGATGAGGTGCAGGTCGAGGGGCGGCAACAGCATGTGGTGAGCGTAGACATCCGGTCACCGCCGACGCCGTTCCGCGGGCTGCTACCTTCCGCCCGTGCGCGTGTTGATGCTGTCGTGGGAGTACCCGCCGCTGGGAGTCGGGGGAATCGCCACCCACGTGGAGGGTCTGGCAACGGCACTGGTGCGAACGGGCCACGAGGTCGTGGTGCTCAGCGTCGGCCACTCCGGCGTGGCCGCGGACACCACGGTGCAGGGTGTGAGGGTGCTGCGCGCCGACACCTCGCTTCCCTGGCTGCCCGACCACAACCTCGTCGCGCGACAGGCGTCGGCCAACCACCAGTTGACGCAGTGCGCAGCGCTGCTGGGGAACTGGCGGCCCGATGTGATCCATGCCCACGACTGGGTGGTCGCCTGGGCGGCCGACACCCTGAAGGCCTTGTTCGGAGTGCCGATGATCGCCACGCTGCACGGAACCGAGCGCGGACGACACGGCGGCCACGTGCCCATGGGTGTGCCGGGCGAGGTGAACTCCGTGGAGTGGTGGCTCACCTACCAGGCACGGGAAGTCATCGCCTGCAGTCGCTTCATGGTCCGCGAGGTGATCGATGGCTTCGACCTCCCGCCCGACAAGGTGCACCTCGTGCCCAACGGCGTCGAGGCCGGAAGGTGGCGCACCGCTCCGTGGCCCGAAGGCGCCGAGCGCGAACCGCTGGTGGTCGCGTGGGGGCGCATCCAGTACGAGAAGGGCTTCCAGGTGCTCGCGAGCGCCGTCGGGGCGCTCAGGCACCGCGTTCCCGGCGTTCGGTGCGTGATCGCCGGGCGCGGCACCTACCTGCCCGAGCTGCAGACGCACCTCGACATGGAGGGCGTGGGCGACCTCGTGCACCTCGCCGGCTTCGTCTCCGACGACGAGTTGCGCGACCTGCTGCGTCGCGCGGCGTGCGTGGTGATCCCGTCCCTCTACGAACCGTTCGGCATCGTGGCGCTGGAGGGCATGGCCGCCGGCGCCCCGATGGTGGTGGCCCGCACGGGCGGGCTCGCCGAGATCGTCGACGGCTCGGGCGCAGGCCTGCTGTTCGACCCCGGCAACCCGCACGACCTGGCCGACCGCGTGGCCGATGTGCTGCAACAGCCCCATCTGGCCGACGAGTTGCGTCACAACGCCGAGGCGCTGCTGCAGCGCACCTACACGTGGGACGCCATTGCCGAGGCGACCGTGGGCGTGTACCACCGCGCCGGCAATTGACGGCAGGGCGCCGCACCGACAGCCGGTAACGTCCGGTCGATGCGTTCCGTTCGCCAGTTCAACGTCGTGCCGGCCATTCCGGCCCCGCTGCAGGCCCTGCGCCGCCTCGCTGGGAACCTGCACTGGACGTGGGACCGCCACACGATCAGCCTGTTCGAACGGCTCGATCCCGTGCTGTGGCGCCGAACAGGTCGCGACCCGCTGCGGCTGCTGGCCGCGATCAGCGACGAGCGCTGGCAGGAGCTCGCCGCCGACCCCGATGTCGTCGCAGCGGTGCAGGCGGCCGAGCAACGACTGCGCGATGCCGTCGAGGCACCGCGCTGGTTCCAGGGTCGGGACGGTTCACCCCTCGGCCTCGTGGCCTACTTCTCGCCCGAGTTCGGCATCAGCGAGACCCTGCCGCAGTACTCGGGAGGCCTCGGCGTGCTGGCGGGCGACCACCTGAAAGCGGCCAGCGACCTCGGCCTGCCACTTGTGGGCGTGGGCCTGCTGTACGCGGAGGGCTACTTCCGCCAACGACTGAACGCCGACGGCATGCAGGAGGAGCGCTACCCCGCTCTCGATCCGCACGGGCTGGCGCTCAGCGACACCGGCGTGCAGGTGCACGTCGACCTCGCCGGCGAGCAGGTGGCGGTGCGCGTGTGGCGGGTCGACGTCGGCCGCATCGCTCTCTACCTGCTCGACACCAACGTGGAGGGCAACTCCGAGGCCGGAGCGGCGGTCACCGACCGCCTGTACGGCGGGGACCGCGAGCACCGGCTGCGTCAGGAGATCGTGCTCGGCATCGGCGGCGTGCGCGCATTGCGCGCCCTCGGGCTGGACCCGCAGGTGTTCCACACCAACGAGGGCCATGCCGGGTTCCTGTCGCTCGAACGCATCCGCGAACTGGTGGCGCAGGGAACGCCGTTCGAGGCCGCCATCGAGGCAGTGCGGGCGGGCGGCGTGTTCACCACGCACACGCCAGTGCCCGCCGGTATCGACCAGTTCCCGCTCGACCTCATGGCGAGATACTTCGCCGACTACTGCACGTCGCTGGGCGTCGAGTTCGATCGCCTCGTCCGCCTCGGCCAGCCCGAGGGGAACGATGACGACCCGTTCAACATGGCCATCATGGGGCTCCGCCTCGCCGGGCGCAGCAACGGTGTGGCGCAACTGCACGGCGCCGTGAGCCGCTCGATGTTCAACCATCTGTGGCCCGACGTGCCCGAGCACGAGGTGCCCATCGGGGCCATCACCAACGGCGTGCACGCACACACCTGGGTGGGCAACCACGTGGCAGAACTGCTCGCACAGGGCGTGGGGCCCGTGTGGGACGGCGCCGATGCGGCATCGTGGGCCGGCGTCGATCGACTCGAACATGGCCACGTGTGGGCGGCCCGCACCGCGGCACGAGCCGAACTGGTGGCGTTCGTCCGCTCGCGGTGCGGCGACGCACTGCTCGACCCGCAGGCACTCACCATCGGATTCGCTCGTCGTTTCGCCACCTACAAGCGAGCCACCCTGCTGCTGTCGCAGCCCGAGCGGCTGCGGTCGCTCCTGCTGTCGGCCGACCGCCCGGTTCAGTTCGTGTTCGCCGGGAAGGCCCACCCGCAGGACCAGCCGGGCAAGGACATGATCCGCGACATCGAGATCTTCGCCCGGCAGCTCGACGTGAACCATCGGTTCGTGTTCGTGCCCGACTACGACATGGCCATCGCACGGATGATGTACCACGGGTGCGATGTGTGGCTGAACAACCCGCGCCGCCCGCTCGAGGCATGCGGCACCAGCGGTATGAAGGCGGCGCTGAACGGCGCGCTCAACTGCAGCATCCTCGACGGCTGGTGGGACGAGTGCTTCGACGGGCACAACGGCTGGGCCATCAACTCCGCCGACGACGACCCCGACCTCGAACGCCGCGACCAGCGCGAGGCCACCAGCCTGTTCGGTCTGCTCGAACGCGAGATCGTGCCGCTGTTCTACCGACGCACTGCCGAGGGTGTTCCCTCCGACTGGGTGCGCACCATGCAGCACAACTGGCGCAGCCTCGGGCCGTTCGTCACGGCAGCACGCATGGTTCGCGACTACACGACCTCGCTCTACGAACCTGCTGCCGCCAGCGGACGAAATGCGCTGGCCGATGGCGCCCGCGTGGCGCACGACCTCGCCGCGTGGAAGCAAAGAGTGCGCCAGGCATGGCCCGGCGTGAAGATGGTCGATGTCGACACCGACACCTCAGCCGCAGCCGAGGGCGACCGCCGTCGCGTGCGCGCCCACGTCGACCTCGGTGGACTGGCCGAGTCGTCGGTGGTGGTGCAGGCACTGCACGGCCCCATCGACTCGCAGGGCGCCTTCATCGACACACCGTCGATCGTCACCCTGCACGCCGCTGCCCCGGGCGAGTGGGAGGCCGAGTTCGCCGTGGGCGAGGCCGGCCCCTACGGACTCACGGTGCGGGCCATGCCGTCGCACCCGAACCTCGTGTCGCCCGTGGAGATGGGCATGGTGGCCTGGGCCACCTGAGCCCGAAATTGTCCATCTCGGGTGCCCGAATTTGTATGTTTCGAGCACCCGTTTCGGTCAGTTTCGGTTAGTCTGCCGCTATGGAAGGTTCGCTTCGCGCGAGGCGATATCAACGGCGGGTGGTCGACGAGGAACTGGATGCAGTTCTGCAGGGTGCCGCCGCCGTGGCGCTGGAGGGCGCAAAGGGTGTGGGCAAGAGCGCGACCGCCGCCGAACGGGTCGAAGCCGAATTCCATCTCGAGTCTCCCATTGCCCGACAACTCGTCGAGGCCGACCCGCGTCGCATTACCGACGGTCGGCGGGTGCTGCTCGATGAATGGCAACATGCACCATTCACGTGGGACTTGGTCCGACGTGAAGTTGATGCCGGAGCGAAGCCGGGCCAGTACCTCCTCACAGGGTCAGCAAGCGCCGTCGAGGCGGGCCGACACTCAGGTGCGGGCCGAATTCTTGGCATCCGTATGCGGCCCCTCTCATTGGCCGAACGCGGATACACACCGAAGGTCAGCCTTGCGGACCTGCTGCGCGGCGACCAGGCGACCCTCTCGGCCGACACCGACGTCGATCTCAACACCTACTGCCACGAAATCGTCGCATCGGGCTTCCCTGGCATCCGTGACCTTCCTGCACGAGTGCGCAGGGCACAACTCGACAGCTACATCGACCGCCTGGTGCACCGCGACATATCCGAACTCGGCACGAGGGTGCGGAACCCCTCGGCGTTGCGGCGATGGATACGCGCCTACGGCGCAGCCAGTTCGACAACGGCGGCCCTCGCGAAGGTCGCCGCCGCCGCGGAGCCCGGCGCGGGCAACCCTCCTGCGCGGACCACGGTCACCGCATACCGCGATGCGCTCGAGAGGCTGTTCATTCTCGACCCCGTACCGGCGTGGGCACCTGCGAAGGGTCACCTTCTCGAATTGGCTGCCGCCCAGAAGCATCATCTGGCAGATCCGGCGCTGGCTGCGGCGCTGCTCGGACTCGACGAAGACGCATTGCTCGGCGGTGACGGGCCCGACGACATCGGCTCTCGCGACGGTCCCTTCCTCGGCTCATTGTTCGAATCCCTGGTCAGCTTGAGCGTGCGCGTCTACGCCCAGAACGCCGAGGCTCGGGTCGGTCACTTCCGGTTGCACCGCGGCGATCGCGAGGTCGACCTCGTGGTCGAGCGGCGCGACGGCCGCTGCCTGGCGATCGAGGTGAAACTCTCACCGCTCGTCACCGACCACGATGTGCGCCATCTGTTGTGGTTCCGCAACCGCATGGGCGCTCAGTGCCTCGACGCGATCGTCGTCACCACCGGCCAGCAGGCGTACCGCAGGCATGATGGCATCGCTGTGGTACCAGCCGCGCTCCTCGGCCCGTGACCCGAGCCGTCAGCCCCTGCGGGTGTTGAGCAGCAGCAGGCCCAGGTACTCGTCAGCCAACTGCGTGGCCGCCTCGAGCGTGAGGTGCAGCCCGTCGGGCCGCCAACTGCCATCGGGCTCGTGCGCTTCCATCCACTGGTCGAGCCGCACCACCTGCACCTCGGGGTGCCGAGCCGCCTGGCCGTCGATGGTCGACAGGAACACGGCCCAGTCGGCGGGTCGGATGGGGTTGATCTTCGCCTGTGGCCACAGGTCGCTCGGCAACGGCGGCTCCACCCACAGGATGTGCCGCACACCGGCGCCGAGCAGTTGCTGCGCGACGGTCTCGTAGTCGGCCGCCATGCGCATCGCATAGCGCTGATCGGCCGGAAGCAGGGCGCCTTCGTCGGCGCGCCACACCCTGCCCAGCACATCGGGAATGGTGACCATGATGAGCACCACGTCGGGCACGCGCTGTTGCAGCAGTGCCGGCAGCTCGACCTTGAATGCGTGGTCGCAATTGGTGCTGTAGACGCCCGTGTCGTCGCCCCACATGAACGAGTTGCGCACCAATCCGCACCCGAGCCGGGCCAGCGAGGCCACCTGCACCTGATCGGGCCGCGCCGCCGCCCAGGCGAACAGACCGTCGGCCACCGCCACACCCGTGGAGTCGCCCAGCACGAGCGCCGTCACCGGGCCGGCGGGTGCCGCGGTGGTGGAGGTGGTGGCTGCCGTGGTGGTGCTGGCCGGACTGGTGGACGGCCCCGTGCTGCCAGTGGTGCTGACAGTCGTGGTGCTCGTGGTGGTACTGGCTGCGACGCTGGTCGAGGTGCTCGACGGCAATGGGGCGAAGGTTGCAGGTACCTGCGCGCCACCGCTGAAGACGGGCACCGGGGCCGGCACCACCGCCATCACCAGCGCAGCCACCACGGCGACCGATGCTGCGGCCACCCAACCGACGCGGCTCGGCCGAGCGACTCCGGTGCGGACCGGTTGTTCGAGCACGTGGTACGACACCTCGGCCACCGCCACGGTGACCATCATCCGCAGCGCGAACAACGACCACCCCTCGATACCCACTCGGCCGCGCGTGAGCATTGCGAACACGGGCCAGTGATAGAGGTACACGCCGTAGCTGATGCGGCCGAGGTGCACCAGTGGGCGCCACGAGAATGCCCGACGCAACGCACCGGGCGCCTGCAGGGCCACGATGACCGCCGCCGATGCCAGCGCGAACACACCGAGCCAGCCCTGGTAGGCGGGGCCGCTACCCGACGGCCACGACGCCGTGGCCCACAGGATGACGCCCACCCCGATGACGCCGAGCAGTTGCCACCACCGGCTGATGACGGCACGGTCGACCAGCATCGCCGCCACGCCGGCGCCCACCAGAATCTCGCCCAAACGGGCCGGCGTCGCCCAGTAGGCGGCGTTGGCGCCCCACACGCCGGCCACGAGCGGCGCGGCAGCGACGCCGACCGCAGCGAGGCCGACGAACCATCGGCGCAACGATGCCAGCGACCGACCACGCGCCATCAGCGCAGCGCACACCACCGGCCACACCCAGTAGAACTGCTCCTCCACCGACAACGACCAGAAGTGGTCGACCGGCCCCAGTTGGCCCGCGGCGGTGGCCACCAGGTCGGCGTAACTGCGGCCCGACGCCAGCGCATTCCAGTTGGCCACCTGCAGCAGCGCCGCCAACACGTCGCGGCGAACGTGCGGCAGCCCACCGAACTCACCGAATGATGCCGCCACCGCCACGGCCGCCAGGCAGAACAGGCTCGCGGGCAGGAGGCGCTTCACTCGCCGGACGTAGAACCCGCGCATCGACAGGCGACCCTCACGCCGGTGCTCGTCGAGCAGCAGCCGGGTGATGAGAAAGCCCGACAGCGTGAAGAACACCGACACGCCCACATAGCCACCGGTCATCCAGAAGAAGCCGCCGTGGAACAGCAGCACCAGCGCCACCGCCACGCCCCGCAGTCCGTCGAGCGCCGGCTCGTGGGCGCGGGCGGACGGAGCGACGGTGGCCTCGGTCATGGGTCAGCGCCCGGTGAATTCGGCCTTGCCCGGACCGTTCGCGAGGAAGCTCTGCACGCCGATCCGGCTGTCATCGGTGTGGAACACCAGCTCGAACAGCCCGCGCTCCAGCAGCAGACCGCTGGGAAGGTCACCCTCGATGCCATGGTCGACCGCACGCTTCACCAACGCCTGCGCCTGCACGGCTCCACGGGCCACCTCGGCCGCCAACGCCAGTGCACGCTCGTGCAACGCCTCGGGTGCAACCACCTCGTCGGCGAGGCCGATGGCCAGCGCCTCGGCGGCCTTCACCTGGCGGCCCGTGATCATCAGTTCCTTCGCCCGGCTGGCACCCACGGCGCGCGGCAGGCGCTGGGTGCCGCCGCCACCGGGAATGATGCCGAGCAGAATCTCGGGCTGGCCGAACACCGCCCGCTCGCTGACGATGCGGTAGTCGCACGCCAGCGCCAACTCACAGCCGCCGCCCAACGCATACCCCGACACGGCCGCGATGACGAAGCGCGGGATGGCCGCCACGGCGTCGAGCGCCGCATGGAACCCCTCGGCAATGGCGCGACCCTCGGCGGGCCCGCCGAACTCTGCGATGTCGGCCCCGGCGGCAAAGATGCGCTCACCCCCGGTCACCACCACCGCACCGGGTGGGTTGGCCGTGAGTTCCTCGGCAACGGCGCGCACCTCGGCCAGCACGGCCTGCGAGAGCGCGTTCACCTTGGGGTTGTTCAGCGTCACCACGGCAACGCCGTCGTCGCGCCGTTCGAGCAGTACGAGTTCTCCCATCTCGGGCACCTTACCGAGTGGGGTCAGGCCTGCACAGGGCCGAGCATCGCATCGGCGGCCGACCATGGGTCGAGCCGGCCACCGGCCACATCGCCCTGGATGGTCGACCACTGCTGGTCGCCCATCACGGCCCGGGCGCGCTGCTCGAGTCGACGCGCCACCACCTCGCGCAGTTCCTCGCCGAGGCGGAACTCGCGGCGGCGGGCCAGTTCACCGTTCGCGGCGATGAAGGAGCGATGTTCGAGCACGGTGGCCCACAACTGATCGACGCCCTTCTGCTCGGTGGCCACCACCGACACGATGGGCGGGCGCCATGCATCGTGAGCCAGATCGCTGAGTTCGAGCATCTGCTCGAGGTCTCGGCGGGTCTCCTCCACGCCCTTGCGGTCGGCCTTGTTGATGACGAACACGTCGGCGATCTCCATGAGACCCGCCTTGTTGGCCTGCACCGAGTCACCCCAGCCCGGGTTCACCACCACCACCGTGGTGTCGGCCTTGCCGGCGATCTCCACCTCGACCTGCCCCACACCCACGGTCTCGACGAGGATCCACCGTTTGCCAACGGCATCGAG
>CAZQPJ010000088.1:0-9099 GCA_964595105.1 uncultured Bifidobacterium sp. | reverse complement strand
CCCGGACTCGCCTTCCTCCTGGCCAGCGTGGCGCACTTCGGTGACGATGGTTGGCAGGCCTACTGGACCGCACTGCGCGCCAACGACGTGGCGGTGGTCGACTCGTGGGAGAGCGCGTACTACGAGCGGTTCAGTGGGTCGGCAGGCTCGAAGGGAGACCGGCCACTCGTGGTGAGCTACGGCACCAGTCCGCCCGCCGAGGTGGTGTTCTCCGACGCTCCCATCGACCCGGTGAATGGCGCCGCGCCCACCGGCGTTGCTCCCGAGACGTGCTTCCGACAGATCGAGTACGCCGGCGTGCTGCGCGGCACGAAGCACGGTGATGCGGCACGGAAACTGGTCGACTTCCTCGTGAGCGAGCGGTTCCAGCGCGAGCTGCCACTGACCCTGTTCGTGTATCCAGCCAACACGAAGGTGGCGCTGCCCGACGTGTTCACACGCTTCGGCGTGCAACCTGCGAACCCCTTCACGCTCGAGCCCGCGACCATCGCGGCCAACCGCGCCGACTGGCAGGACGAGTGGACGAAGATCGTGCTCGGCTGACGCGGCTGCCGCGCTGGGCCGTGCCGGCGCTGGCCGTCGGGCCGGTGCTGGTGCTGGCCATCTTCTACGCATGGCCGCTCGCCACGCTGCTGGCGCGCGTGCTGCGCGGTACCTCGATCACGCACACGCTCGGCACTGCGGCCGCGGGCCGGGTGCTGTGGTTCACGCTGTGGCAGGCCATGGTGAGCACGGTGGCCACCGTGGTGGTGGGGTTCGTGCCCGCCTACGTGCTCGCACGGTTCCGGTTCCGCCACCGCGCATTGGTGCGAGCACTGGTCACCGTGCCGTTCATGCTGCCCACCGTCGTGGTTGGTGCGGCGTTCCTGGCACTGCTGCCCCGCTCGCTGCACGGCACCGCGCTGGCAGTGATCGTGGCGCACGTGTTCTTCAACGTGGCGGTGATGGTGCGGATGGTGGGTGCCGCATGGGCGGTGCTGCCGCTCGATCTCACGGCAGCGGCGCGCACACTCGGCGCGAGCAACCGACAGGTGCTGCGCCATGTGGTGCTGCCACTGCTGCGGCCAGCGTTGTGGGCGGCAGCAGCCGTGGTGTTCGTGTTCACCTTCACCTCGTTCGGCGCGGCGAAGCTGCTCGGTGGCCCTCGCCACCCCACGCTCGAGGTGGAGATCGTGCGCCGCGCCACCCAGCTCGGCCGCGTGGGTGAGGCTGCCGTGCTGGCGTTGCTGCAGTTGGTGGTACTGGTGGCAGCGGTGTGGTGGTCGGTGCGGTGGCAGCGCGCCAACGGCACCTCCTTCGGCTCGGGGCCCACCGCGCGCACCGTGCGCCGTCGCCACCGTCCGATGGTGCGCGCCACCGTGGCCGGCACGGTCGCGTTCGTGGCGGCACCGCTCGTGTTCCTCGCCGCCATGTCGTTCGAGGTGGGTGGTCGCTGGTCGCTCACGGCGTGGCGAACACTCGGCAGCAACGAGGTGCGCCCGGGCATCACGCTCGGCGTGAACCCGTGGGCCTCGGTGATGGTGTCGTTGCGGTTCGCCGCCGTCGCCACCGCTCTGGCCTGCGCCGTGGGCGCGCTGGCAGCACTGGCCATCACCACCGCCCGCCGCCACGGTCGGTGGCTCGACGTTGGCCTGTTGCTCCCGCTCGGCACCTCGGCCGTCACCATCGGCCTCGGCATGCTCATCACATTCGACACTCCGCCGTTCGACTGGCGCGGCAGGTGGTGGCTGGTGCCAGTGGGCCACGCGTTGGTGGCATTGCCGTTCGTGGTGCGCTCGGTGGTGCCGGCCCTGCGCGCCATCGCACCCGAACAGCGCTGGGCGGCGGCCACGTTGGGTGCCACACCGTGGCGCGCATGGTGGGAGATCGAGGTGCGCCGAATGCTGCGGCCACTGGGCACCGCTGCCGGCTTCGCCGCCGCCATCTCGCTCGGCGAGTTCGGCGCCACGTCGTTCCTCACGCGTTCGGGGCGCGACAGTGTGCCCGTGGCCATCGATCACCTCCTGGGTCGCGCCGGTGACGTGCCGCGGGCGCAGGCGTTCGCACTGGCGACGCTGTTGATGCTGGTGACCGCGGCCATCGTGGTGGCCGCCGACCGCAACGAGCGCGCCGATGCTTGAGGTGCGGAACATCATGGTGCGGTTCGACGAGCGTGCCGTGCTCCAGCACGTGAACCTCACCGTGGGCGATGCCGAGGTGGTGGCGCTGCTCGGGCCGTCAGGGTCGGGCAAGAGCACGCTGCTGCGCGTCATCGCGGGCATCCTCGAACCCGACGAGGGTTCGGTGTTGATCGACGGCGCAGCGGTCGACCACCTGCCACCGCACCGTCGGCGTGTGGGCATGGTGTTCCAGGACGAGCAACTGTTCCCTCATCTCGACGTGGCGGGCAACATCGGGTTCGGCCTGCGCATGCAGGGCCTGGCCCGGCGGGCGATCGACGAACGCGTGGCCGAACTCCTCGCACTGGTGGGCCTGCCGGGGTTCGCCGAACGGCGGGTGCAGCGCCTCAGCGGCGGCGAGGCGAAGCGCGTGGCACTGGCCCGGGCGCTGGCCCCGAAACCGGCAGTGCTGCTGCTCGACGAGCCGCTCACCGGGCTCGACAGCGAGCTGCACCAGCGACTGGTGGCCGACCTCGGCGACGTGCTGCGCGCTGCCGGCACCACCGCCCTGCTCGTCACGCACGACCGCGGCGAAGCATCGGCTCTGGCCGCCCGCACCGTGGAATGGCACACTGACGAGCCGTGACGACAGCACCGGTTCGCATCGGCTTCCTGGGGGCCGGCCTCATCGCCACCTACCACTCGAAGAGCCTTCGCCGCAGCGGCGCCGAGGTCGCCCGCGCCGGCGTGTACGACCCCGATCCCGACCGTGCCGCGGCCTTCGCTGCCGCGAGCGGACACCGCGTGGGGGCCAGTGAACACGAAGTGCTCGACACGTGCGACGCGGTGTACGTGTGCACCTGGACCAGCGAGCACCCGCGACTGGTGGCGGCAGCGGCCGAGCGCGGTCGTCACGTGTTCTGCGAGAAGCCGCTCGCCTTCGATGCACGCCAGGCCGAGGCGATGGCACGCCTCGCCGACGAGGCGGGCATCGTGCACCAAGTGGGCCTGGTGCTGCGCCGCTCGCCCGCCTACCTCTGGGCCCGCCACCTCATCACCGACCCGGCCGCTGGGCGGGTGATGACCGTGGTGTTCCGCGACGACCAGTTCATTCCGGTGCAGGGCCACTACGGCAGCACGTGGCGCGGCGATCGCACGAGGGCCGGCGCGGGCACGCTGCTCGAGCACAGCATCCACGACGTCGACATGCTCCGCTTCCTGGTGGGCGACATCGCCCGGGTGAGCGCCGAGACCTCGCACTTCCACGGCTACGAGGGCATCGACGACGTTGCCACCGCCAGCTTCCGTTTCGCCAACGGGGCAACGGGCGTGCTGAACAGCGTGTGGCACGACAACCTCGCCCGGCCCAGCCTGCGCCGCGTGGAGGTGTTCTGCGAACGCCGCCACATCGTGATCGACGGCGACGACTGGTTCGGACCCGTCACCTGGCTCGACAGCGACGGCACCACCGGATCGCTCGACGGCGAGGCACTGTCGGCAGCGGTGGCACCGATGCGCGACGGTACCGACAATCCCGACGGTGACTTCGTGCGCGCCATCGTGGAACGGCGCGACGCCACACCCGATCTGTTCACCGCCGTGCACGCCCACCGCGTGGTCGACGCCATGTACGCGTCGGCTGCCGCCAAGGGTGCCGTGGTGGTGCTGTGACCCCGCACCTCGAGGTGGCGGAGATCGGTGCCACCGACACGCACGACCTGCGCCGTTCGGTGCTGCGCTGGAACACGCCCACCAAGGTGGTCGAGTTCCCCGAGGACGACTGGCCGGGCTGCTGGCATCTGGGCCTGCGCCGCGACGGACAACTGGTGGCCGTGTGCAGTTGGGTGCCTCGGGCACACGGTGGCGCGCCCGCAGTGCAGTTGCGCGGCATGGCCACCGACCGGGCGTTGCAGGGCACCGGTCTCGGTGGAGTGCTGCTGGAGGAGGGCTGCGCCGTTGCACTCGAGCGCGGCTTCGACCTCGTGTGGGCACGGGCGCGTGACTCGGCTCTCCCCTTCTACGAACGCCACGGCTTCGTGGTGGACGGCGACGGTTTCATCGACGAGGGCACTCAGATGCCGCACCATCTCATCACACGCGCGCTCGGCTGACCTTCGCTGCCGTGGCACGATGCGGCCATGACACCCGACGAACTCGCCGCCCTTCCACGGCCGCTGGTGTTCGTGATGCCCGGCGGTGGGGCGCTGGGTGCCTACCAAGTGGGCGTGCTGCGAGCGCTCACGGCGGTGGGCGTGGTGCCCGACATGCTGATCGGCGTGTCGGCCGGCGCAGTGAACGCCTCGCTGTTCGCATGGAACCAAGGCATCGACGGCGTGCGCCGCATCGAGTCGGTGTGGCGCAGCATCCAACGCCGCGACCTGATGCGCTTCAATCCCGCTCGGCTGGCGCTCGCCATCGCCGGCCGCCGACCGTCGTTCCTCGACAACCGTCACGGTCGACACTTCCTGCGCCAGCAACTCGGCCACCGCCTGCTCGAACACTCACCCGTGCCGTTGGTGGTGGTGGCAACCGATCTCGCCACCGGCCACCCAGTGCCGCTCGACCGCGGTGATGCCGTCACGGCAGTGCTCGCCAGCTCCGCTTTCCCCGGCGTGTACCCACCCGTGGAGTTCGATGGCCGCACCTACATCGACGGCGGCGTGGTGGCCGACGTGCCGCTCGACATCGCGCTCGACCTCGGCGCCGCCACTGCACTCGTGCTGGCCGTGCCACCCAGCGAACCCGGCGAGGTGCCTCGTCACGCCATCGACATCCTGCTGCGCTCCAGTTCGCTCGGGGTCGAAGCACACGGTCGCAGCGTGCTGCTGCGGCCGCCGTCCGGCTTGCGAGTGGTGGAGATCCCGGCACCGCCGTCAACCCTCAACACGTTCGATGTCGGACGGTCGGCCGCCATGATCGACGAGGCCGCCGCCAACGTGAACGCCTGGCTCGCGCTCCCCGCTACGGGATCGTGACGGTCGACTTCAGCAGTGCGCTGTCGGAGTCGGAGATCTGCACCACCACTTCCAACGTCCAGTCGCCCTTGCGTGGGAAGGTGACGGTTCCGCTGAAATGGTTCGGCCCCTCGTTGGTGAGCGTCACCGGAGAGAACGGCACGTTCCCTGCCGGCAGCGACACACGCGCCGTGACGCCGGCGACCGGCGTGAGGCTGCCACCGGGTGGTGTGACGACGAGGTGGATCTCGTTGCCGCCCACCTGACCCGGCGTGATCGACACCTCGGCGATCACACCGTTGGCGGTGAGCGTCTCGGTGTAGAGCTTGCTGGGCGTACCCACGCGCGGCGGCTGGCCGACGATGCCCGCAGCGAGCGCCACCACCAGCACACCGATGACGGCCTCCACCAGCAACGTGCGGCGAATGGATGCCGCACCATCGTGGTGGAGCATCCAGCGCGACACGGCTCCGACACCCACCATGGCGATCACCAGCATCACCTTGGTGAGCAGCATCCGGCCCCAGTCGGTGGCGCTCACGTCGGACAGGGTGCCCGCGAGTTTCAGCGTCTGCAGCACGCCGGTGGCCACGATCACGGGCACGCAGATGCTGGCAGCCAACGAGAACCGCTCCACGGGGCGCACCGCTTCGGGCTCGGCCATCCACTGCCGACCCGCGCACCACAGCGCCAGCAGGCCACCCAGCCACACGACGATGGCGGCGAGGTGGAGCACATCCACGGTGATCCACCACAGTTTCGGCGACAGCGAGTTGGGGTGACCCGATGCGGAGAACGTCACCAGTGTCAGCACTGCGGCAACGGCCGCCGGGCCGCGCCACCACACCTCGTCGCTCGACGAGCGACACCACAGCACCACCCCGAGCACCAGTGCGAGCGCCACTCGCAGCGCCAGCATCCGACCCGTGTTCGTGGCAACGATGTCACCCCACGAACCAGGCGACCACACATCGCCCATGGTGCCGCCGGTGGCCTGTGCGGAGAACCCGAGGAACGCCCCGATGGCACCCACCAACAACAACACCGCTCCGACCCAGAGCAGCCGCCGCACACCCGCCGATGAACCGAGCGCCGGGCGGCCCTGCAGGCTCCACACGCCGCCGCCGATGAGCGCAATGACGCCAGCGAGGGCGAGGAATCGCGCGACGGCATAGAACCACACGAGCCCTGTGGTGGCAGCGCCGCCACCCTTCACCTGATCGAGCAGGTCCTGCGCGTTGCCCGACGTGGCGGTGCCCACCTGGAAACTGAAGGCACCCTCCACCGCGTGACCGTCGGCGGAGGTGACCTTCCAGATGACTGCGTAGAGGCCATCGGTGAGGGTGGGTACCGACACGGTGACCACCGTCGAGTCGGCGCCCGCCGCTGGGCTTCCGAGTTGAACACCCGCGCCGTCGGCACCGAACAGCTTGACGCTGGCGAGGCCCACCTCGACGTCCTCGTCGAAGTCGAGCACGATCGACGACGGCCCGGTCTCGAGCACGCTGTTCGCCGCCGGTGTGCTGGTCTCCAGCGCGGCGTGCGCCAGCACGGAGCCCGAGGGCGCGGCAACGAACGCTGCCACGAAGAGAGCGACGCCGATGGCGGCCCGGCGAATGGAACGTGTCATGTCATCAACCCCGCAGAATCCAACCTGTCGATGCTTGCACGCCCGCCCCCTCCCGCCCTACATCCGAGTGCTGGGCCCCCATCCGAGTGTCGAGCGTCCATCCGAGTGCCGGACGTTCTTCCGAGTGCCACGCCCCCGTCCGAGTGGCAGGCTGCACCCCGGCGGGCACCTCCCACTCGGATCAGACCCGGTCGGTGAGGTCGAAGAGTCGGTGCAGGGTCACGCCGGATGGGTTCGTGCGAGTGTCATGTCATCAGCCCGGCGGGCTCGAGGCCGTCGATGTCGGCACGGCCGAGCAACCAGGCAACACGGTGGTGGTCATCGACGGCGAGCGCCAACTGCGGCAGCCCGGTGAGGCCCATCGACAATCGACTGTTCCACAGCATGGACATGCGCTGCAGTTCGTGACGCACGTACTCATTGGGCCAGCTGCGCCACCCGAATCCGAGGCCCAGATCGGCATGGTGCACGTGCACCTCGCGGCAGCGTCGGAACGGCACGTCACGCAGCGCGACGAGACCGAACGGGGCCGAACCTTCGCGCTCCCACGCCGCCTCGCTCATCGAGTCGAAGGCGAGTTCCAGCCTGGCTGCAGCGACGCGCACGTCGTCGACGATCGCCTCCACCGTACGGCCAGCACCTGCGTCGATGTCGGCGTTGCGCCGTTCCAGACCACCCGGGTACATCTCGGCCACCTCGCCACGCATCGCACCCTCGAGCATCCGCCGGAAGCCATCGGCGTTGCGCGCAATGTGGGTGAGCACATGGCCCACGGTCCACCCGGGCAGCAACGACGCCTGTCCGACGTGCGCCGGAACAAGCCCCTGCAGCGTCGCCTCCAGCGAACGGTGCGCCACCGCCACGGCACTCACATCACGCTCGATGTCACCCATTCTCCGCACCGTATCCGAACGAAAACGTGGCAACCTTGCCCGGTGCAAATGGCAATGGTGGGTCTCGGGCGCATGGGCGCCAACATGGTTCGGCGGCTGACACGCGACGGTCATCAGTGCGTGGCCTACGACGTCAACGAGGCGGCCGTGGCGGCCATGGAGGCTGAGGGGGTGCGGGGAGCGCGCAGCCCGCAGGAGGTCGTCGACGCACTCGACGCGCCACGCCACATCTGGCTCATGGTGCCGGCCGCCTACGTGGCCTCCACCATCGCCGCGTTCGAGCCGCTGCTGTCGCCCGGCGACGTCCTGATCGACGGTGGCAACTCGTGGTATCGCGACGACGTCGACCGCTCGGCACCCCTCGCGGCGAAGGGCATCCACTACCTCGACGTGGGCACCAGCGGCGGCGTGTTCGGCCTCGAGCGCGGTTACTGCCTCATGGTGGGCGGGCCGGCCGAGGCAGTGCAGCGGATGGCACCCGTGTTCACCTCGCTCGCCCCCGGCATCGAGGCCGCGCCGCGCACGGCCGGCACCACCGGCGAGGTACACCCTGCCGAACAGGGATGGCTGCACTGCGGGCCCAGCGGCGCCGGCCACTTCGTGAAGATGGTCCACAACGGCATCGAGTACGGGATGATGGCCGCGTACGCCGAAGGGCTCAACGTGCTCGCCAAGGCCAACATCGGCAGCGAGTCGCACGCCAAGGACGCCGAAACCGCGCCGCTCACCCACCCCGAGTACTACCGCTACGACCTCGACCTCGCTGCCATCACCGAGGTATGGCGGCGAGGCAGTGTGGTCACCAGTTGGTTGCTCGACCTCACCGCAGCGGCACTGCACGCCGACCCGCAACTCGCCGAATACGAGGGCAGGGTCAGCGACTCCGGTGAAGGTCGCTGGACCCTGCATGCCGCCATCGACGAGGGCGTGCCGGTGCCCACGCTGGCGGCTTCCCTGTTCGACCGCTTCTACTCGCGTGACCGCGGCGATGTGGCACACCGCGTGTTGTCGGCCATGCGCGCCGGGTTCGGTGGCCACCACGAGGTGAAGCAATGAGCGGTTCGCAGCAGCCCACCGCCGACGCGCTGGTGCTGTTCGGCGCAACGGGCGACCTCAGCCGCCGCAAGCTGTTCCCGGCGCTCTACCACATGGAAGGCCACGGCAGCCTGAAGGTTCCGGTCATCGGCGTGGCGCGCAGCGACTGGACCGACGAGGCGTTCCGCCAGCACGCGCACGACTCGATCATCGCCGCCATCCCCGACGCGAAGGCCGCCGTCATCGACTCGCTGCTCGCCCGGCTCGACCTCATCCAGGGCGACTATGCCGACGCCGCCACATGGCAGGAGCTCGCCACCACGCTCGACGGGCACGGCAGTCAGCAGGCCGTGTTCTACATGGCCATCCCGCCGTCGATGTTCCCCACCGTGGCCCAGTCGCTGGCATCAGTGGGGCTCAACCACCGCGGCCGCATCGTGGTGGAGAAGCCGTTCGGGCGTGATCTCGCCTCCGCGGTCGAACTCAAC
>CAZQPJ010000087.1:0-9117 GCA_964595105.1 uncultured Bifidobacterium sp. | reverse complement strand
ACGGCTACACGGGCACCGTGCCCGAGCAGCTCGCCGAGGTGCTCGGCCTGCCGTCGGTCACCTTCGCCAAGAAGGTCGTCGTCAACGGCGGCACGCTCACCGTCGACCGTCAGACCGAGAGCGGCTACGACGAGGTCACCTGCCCGCTTCCCGCTGTCATCAGCGTCACGGCTGGCGTGGTGGAGCCTCGCTACCCGAGCTTCAAGGGCATCATGGCCGCCAAGTCGAAGCCGGTCGACACCCTCACGGTGGCCGACCTCGGCGTCACCCCGGTCGGCTGGGCCGGCGCCAACCAGTCGGTCGTCAGCGTGGTGCAGGCCGAGGCCCGCGCCGCTGGCGAGATCATCGAAGACGATGGGGAAGCGTTCGGCAAGATCGTCGCATTCCTCGAGAACCTGAAGGTCATCTGAGGAGCAACGACACCATGAACATCTGGGTTTTCTCACAGTCAGCGAACGGTGCGCCCACAACGGGCACGCTCGAGCTTCTCTCCAAGGCCCGCACTCTGGGCACCGTCACTGCGTTCGTGGGTGGCGACGCCTCGGGCATCGCTGCGGCGCTCGGTGAGTACGGCGCCAGCAAGGTGTACGCCACGGGCGACCTGGGCGGCAAGCTGCCGGGCGTGGCCGTGTCGGCCGCCATGAAGGCCGTCATCGACGGCGGCGACACGCCCGACCTCATCATGTTCCCGCAGAACTACGAGGGCCGCGACGTGATGAGCCGGCTCTCGGTGAAACTCGATCGCACGGTGCTCACCAACAACGTCGACGTCACCGCCGACGGCGGCACCGTCGCCGTCACCACGCCGATCTTCGGCGGCAACCTGCTCGTCACCACCGGCTTCTCGGGTGCGGCGCCCTACCTGGCGGCCTTCCGTCCGAAGAGCTTCGTGGCGGAGCCCTCCGGTGGCGCTGCTGCCGAAGTGGTGGCTGCCCCCGTGCCCGAGCTCGGTTCCACCGGCGCCGCACAGGTGCTGGCCGTGCACGTCGAGGAGACCACGGGTCCCAAGCTCGACGAGGCTGCCATCGTCGTGTCGGGTGGTCGTGGCCTGGGCGAGGCGCCCAAGTACGAGATGGTCGAGACGCTCGCCAAGCTGCTGAAGGGCGCTCCGGGCGCCTCGCGCGCCATCGTCGACGCCGGCTGGGTGCCCTACAGCTACCAGGTCGGCCAGACCGGCAAGGTCGTGAAGCCGGGCGTGTACATCGCATGCGGCATCTCGGGCGCCACCCAGCACATGGTGGGCATGAAGGGCGCGAAGAACATCATCGCCATCAACAAGGACAAGGAAGCCCCCATCTTCGGCATCGCCGATCTGGGCATCGTGGGCGACGTGCACAAGGTGCTGCCGAAGCTCATCGAGGCGCTCCAAGCCCGCGGCTGAGCCCAGCCGCAGTCCAGCGACGTTCGAATCGAGGTTTCCGTGCGGCCGAGGCCGGCACGGAAACCTCGATTCGGTGTTTTTGGGTCAGACGAGCGGCCAGGGGTAGCGCCGACCGGTGGGATCGGTGGGGAACACCGGGTGCTCCACCACCCACGTGGCTCGCTCGCGCAGCGCCTCGACCTCGTCGTCTGCAAGCAGTGCCGCCACCTGCAGCGGCACCGCATCGCACAGGGAGGCGGTGGCGGTGACGAGGTGGGCCGGTACCGGTTGACCGGCGAACTCCCACACCACGGTGCGCAACTTGAAGTCGGCGGAGAAGCAGAGCCCGTGGTCGATGCCCCAGAGTCGGTCGTCACCGTCGATGAGGATGTGCCCGCTCTTGCGGTCGGTGTTGTTGGCCACGAAGTCGAACAGGGCGAAGGCTTGCATGGCGTCGTGCAGTTCGGGCCTGTTCTCGAAGAGCGTGAAGTAGTGCTGCTGATGATCCGCATCGACGAACCACTGCAGGCTGCCCTCGCCCAACGGCCCGTCGCGCAGCACGGTGGGTGGCACGATGCCGAGTCCCATCGCCTCGCTCAGCAGGTACGCCGCCACCTCGCGGCGGTGCAGGCCGGGTTCGAAGTCCCACAGCGGCCGCTCGCCACGCAGCGGTTTGTAGATGGCCTGCCCCATGTGCTCGCCCTCCACCGACAGGTTGCACAGGAACGTGGCGTTGCTGCTCCAGGGCATGCGGCCCTCGATGTCGACCTGCGCGGTGTTCAGCAGGTGGAGGCGGCTCAGTTCATCCGCGGGCATGCGTGACCGGACGGGTCGATGGGCAACGAACACCAGCGGCACGGAGGACGGCCGGCGGCCACCACGGAGTCGGCGTGCTCACAGAAGGCCGCAGCCTGGCTGCGCGTGATGAAGACACGGAGGTGGCCGCGGTCGTCTGCGTCGTCGTCGATCGGCTCGCCCTCGACGTCGAACTCGCCGACCTCGTCGAGTTGCACCAGCACCCGATCGTTCGACCGGTCGTAGCCCAGGCCGACGGGGCCGAGCACGAACGCCTCGTCCACGGGTGCGGCGAGTTCCATCGTGGCCGGCATCGGCTTGTCGGCCGGGTCGGGCAGATCGCTCAACACTCGACGGATGTACTGGGCAATGGCAGCGGCCTGCTGCTTCTCGCAGCGCACGGTCACCCGGGTGAGGCCGCGCCGGGCCTGGAGGTAGAACACCCGGGAACCCGGCAGGCCGACCGTGCCCACGGTGAACGCATCGACCTCGTCGAAGTCGTAGTAGACGCTCATGCGCCGACCTCGGTCACGACGGCCGCAGCTCGGCCAGCGAGCCGCCGGTGGAGTTGACCGTGAGCACCACCGGAGCACCCATGCCGTAGGCGATGGCGGTGATGCTGCAGGTGCTGATGACGATGCGCTGGAACAGGTCGATGTGGGTGCCCATGGCGTGAGCAACCGCGGCCTTGATGGGGTCGGCGTGCGACACGCACACCACGGTGCCGCCGGGATGACGTGCCCGAAGACGGTCGATGGTGGAGACCATGCGGGTCTGCATCTCGGTGAAGCTCTCGCCATTGGGGAAGCGGAACGTGCTGGGGGCGCGCTGCACGGTGTTCCACTCGGGCAACTTCATGAGGTGCTTCAGTTCGGCGCCGGTCCAGTCGCCGAACTCGCATTCGAGCAAGCCCTTGTCGATGCCCACCTTCAGGCCGCGGGCGGCTGCGATGGGCGCCGCGGTCTCGCGAGCACGTTCGAGTGGCGATGCATAGATGGCGTCGACCTTCGTGAGCGCCGCGATGCGGTCGGCGGCGCGCTGAGCCTGCTCCTTGCCCGAGTCGGCGAGATGCAGACCCGGGGCCCGCCCGGGCAGCAGCTTGCCGGTGGTGGGCGTCTGGCCGTGGCGCACCAGCAGCACCAGCGTGGGGGAGGGGTGGGAGGGCTTCGTTCGCGCCATGGCAGTTCGGAAACCTACTGTGCCGGGCATGGATTCGTTGGGTCGGTTGCGTGCCGATGTGTGTGACTGCCGTCGCTGCCCTCGCTTGGTGGAGTGGCGCGAGCAGACCGCTGACGAGAAGCGCGCTGCGTACCGCGACCAGGTCTACTGGGGCAGGCCGGTGCCGGGCTTCGGTGACCCTGCCGCACGGGTGCTCGTGTTGGGTCTCGCTCCAGCGGCGCACGGGGCGAACCGGACGGGCCGGATGTTCACGGGCGATCGTTCCGGCGACTGGCTGTTCCGTGCCATGCACCGTGCTGGTCTTGCCAATCAGCCCGAGTCGTTGCACCTTGACGACGGACTCACGCTGAGGGGAGCGTGGGTGGCGTCGACGGTGCGGTGCGCGCCCCCGGGCAACAAGCCGCTGCCTGCGGAACGCGACAACTGTCGTTCCTTCCTGCAACGCGAACTGGCTCTGCTCACCGAACTGCGGGTGGTGGTGTGCCTCGGTGCGTTCGCTCACGAGGCGGCGTGCGCCGAGTTCGGGGTGCGGCCGCGGCCGCGCTTCGGTCATCTGGCGGAGCACGTCGCACCCAACGGTCTCACGCTGCTGTGCTCATTCCATCCGAGCCAGCAGAACACCTTCACCGGTCGACTCACCGAACCGATGCTCGACGCCGTGTTCACCCGAGCCGGCGCCCTCGCCGCCCTGCCCCTCTGACCCCCGCCCCCGCCGCCCCCCAAACCCCCGGAGGACGTCGCGCCCTTCTGTCGGGGCGTCGACGAAAAGGCCGCGACATCCTCGCGAGGTGAGGTGAGGTGAGGTGAGGTGGGGTGGGGTGGGGGACGGGTGGGGGTGGGGGTCAGGGGGTGGGGAGGTCGAGCAGTTGCAAAACCCGGGTGACGGGGAGGCCCTGCACCTCGTTGCCGTTGACGCCCACCACCGTGTCGGCGACGAACAGCGCGTTCGCCACGGCCTCCTCGCTGGCGTCGACCACCGCAGTGAACACCTCGTTCAGCGAACGATCCGCCAACAGCGTCTGCGACAACAGCCCGATGGCACCGCGAGCCACTCGGTTGGCGGTGCTGACGGCGAGGAAGATGTCGCCGCTGCCGTGATGTGCCACCGAGCCCACGCGGGCGAGGCCGAGGCCCACCCGGGTGGCGACCCGTCGCAGCTGCCGCGCATCGAGCGGAATGTCGGTGAACACCACACCGAGACAGCTGCCGCCGGTGTCACCCGGCGGCGCGGCGGCAAGCGCCTCGGCATGCAGAGCCTCACCCACGGGACGCCCACCCAAGCGCAGGAGCGAACGCCCGCCGAAGTTGCAGAGCAACAGCACGCCCACGGTGCCGAACCCGTCCACGACGCGCGACGCCGTGCCGATGCCGCCCTTCCAACCCATCGTCTTCATCCCGGTGCCGGCGCCGACCACCCCTTCGGCCACCGGCCCCTCCGTGGCTGCGGCGATCGCATCGCGGGCGTGCTGCGGGGTCACCCAGCGGCGGCGAACGTCATCGAGCCACGAGTCGTCGCATTCGCCCACCACGGGCACCACGACGTCGTCGATGCCGGCAGCGAGGACCTCGTCGACGACGCCGTCCGACACGCGTCCGGTGTTGTTGGTGGAGGTCAGCAGCACCGGTGTCTCGATGATGCCCCACTCCGCCATCTCGATGCTCCCGGTGAGTTCCCCGGCGCCGTTCAGCACCGCGAAGGCAGCGGGCATCGGCCGCTCGAACATGCCTGACACCGTGTCGGGCACGATGGCCGTGACACCGGTGCGGGCAATGGGCTCGCCTTTCGCGTGGTCACCGTGGAACAGGGTCACGTGGCCGACCCGAACACCCGGCACGTCGGTGATGGCGTTGTGCCTGCCGGTGGGCAGCGAGCCGAAGGTGAGCCCGAGAGCACGCGGTCGAGAGCGCGGTGTCGGCGGGTTCATCGGGGGAACCGCTCGACCCAATGGCGCTCGCCGAACGCCTCGCCGTCGTGCGTGGCGGTGAGGTGGATGGCGACGTGGAACGCGTCACGGTCGGAGTGCATGTCGAGCACGGCCTCCACCTCGGCGACGCCCTCCGGGTACTCGATGCGATAGTGCGTGCGCCCTCGAGCCCAGCCGCGCGACAGGTCGGTGGTGCTGATACCCACATGCCCTTCGTAGTGGTCGGTCACCACGGTGCCGTGGGTGCCCTCGTAGGTGCCGCCGTAGAGCGTGTGCGCCCAGGTTTCGCGTCGGAGGACGTCGTGCTCGATACGCCACTCGACGCCCTCGGCCGACAGGTGGTCGCGGCCCGGCAGGGGCAGCAGATCATCGACCGGGCTCGGCAGTTCGGCAGTCGGCAGCACCATTCGCACCGAGGCAGGCTCGACCGACAGCGTGAAGGGTTCGGCAGGCGGCCAGCAGTTCGGCCAGTCGGTGCCCGCCACGGCGAGCCGGATCGTGTGGCCGGGCCGGAGCGTCCAGGTGGTGGCCTCGAGTTCGATGCGCACGTCGACCCATTCCCCCGGCACCACCACCGCCGGCGGCGCGCCGGGAACGCCCCAGTTGTCGGAGGGCCACACGCCTCGCTGGGTGAGGTCGAGGAACCCGCGCGTCACGAGCGTGCTGGTGCCATCGGGTGCCACGTCGCACCACTTCACCGAGACATGACCCACCTTCGCCGAGGAGGCGACGCGGAGTGCGACTTCGCCATTACCGAGCACATCGGCGGTGTGCTCGATCGGCCAGTCGAACGTGAGGCTCGACGCGTTGTCGAACCGCTGGTCGAGCGGCTGCCCCCACGGCAGCCCTCCGCCGCACGAGTTCCACGCAGCGGTGCCCACGTCGCCGCGCACGTCGAGTACGGCGGGCGGCCCCGTGTGGCCGCCGAGTTCGAGCAGCCGAAGGTTGTCGGGCGGCCACTGGTCGAATGCCACCCAGTGCCCGTTCATGCGCAGCAGGTCGGGTTCGGGCGGGGTCGGCTCGCGCACGAACACGTGAGCGAGGTTCACCGTGGCAGGTTCGCCTCCGCGGAGGTGCTGGTGGAACCACGCCATGGTGAGCTCGTCGTCGTCGACATTCGGGCCGGGCACGGCAGTCGCCGGTTGCTTGTGCACCCATGGCCCGGCCAGCAGTCGGGTGCCGGGAGCGTGCTGCACGGTGCGAAACGTGTTGTTGCGGTA
This sequence comes from uncultured Bifidobacterium sp., assembly GCA_964595105.1. Lineage (GTDB taxonomy): Bacteria > Actinomycetota > Acidimicrobiia > Acidimicrobiales > Ilumatobacteraceae > UBA668. The sequence goes on along the minus strand of CAZQPJ010000087.1, from coordinate 2,638 downwards.
GCCGTCGGCCCAGCCGGCGACGAGCATCACCGGGCAACCGAACCGCTCGTAGCCGTCGCCGTCGGGTCCCAGCCGCACCGACCCGCTGCGCCACGACGGATCGGGCAGCGGATGACGCAACCACTCGAGCAACCATGGCTCGTGCTGGTCGACCCGCCGTCGCCACTCGTCGACCCAGTCGGTGCCCCACACGGCGGGCGTGGGTGGCAGCGCGTTCATGGCGATCATGTAGAGCGGGTAGTCGATGAGGTCGAGTTGTCGCAGGGCGCCGCCCATGTAGTGCACATCGTCGGTGTAGCGGTCGTCGGTGGCATATGTGGCGCACACGGCACCGAGTTGCGGCGGGCATTCGACCGCCATCTGCAGGGAGTTGAATCCGCTGTAACTGGTGCCGAGCATGCCCACTCGGCCGTTGCTCCATGGCTGCGCGGTCACCCACGCCATCACGTCGCGCAGGTCGTCGCGTTCGATGGCGGGGTACTCGTCGATCGCCACTCCTCCCGAGTTGCCGGTGCCGCGCAGGTCCATGCGCACCACGGCGAAGCCGCCCTCGCTGCAGAAGCGTTCGTAACTCTCGGCGTACGACGAGGTGATGTCGTCCTTGCGATATGGGAGCGCCTCGAGAAGTGTGGCGAACGGACCGTCGCCCTCCGGAAGCCACAGGCTGATGGCGAGGCGTGCTCCGTCCGATGCGATCACATTGGTCAGGCTCACCGAGAACTGCATGGCCGGTGAGGGTAGCGTCGGCGAGGTGGGTGCTGAAGCGGATGTGGTGGTGGTGGGACTGGGTGCCCTCGGCTCGTCGGCCAGTTACTGGTTGGCTCGCCGGGGTGTGCGGGTGGTGGGCCTCGAGCAGTTCGACCTCGGCCACGTGCGCGGCGCCTCGCACGACCACTCGCGCATCATCCGCCGTTCGTACCACACGGCCCATTACGCCCGGCTGACGGCCGACGCATACGCGGCATGGCGTTCGCTCGAAGCCGACGCTGGCGAACAACTCATCACGGTCACCGGCGGTGTCGATCTGTTCCCGGCCGGCTCGTTCATCGACCCGCACACCTACACCGCCGCACTCACCGAGGCCCGGGTGCCGTTCGAATGGATCGATGGTGCGGAAGTGCGTCGGCGCTGGCCGGCGTTCGAGGCCGGCGCCCTGATGCACGGTGATGTGATGGGCATTGCCACCGACGATGCGGGCATCGCACCGGCAGCCAAGGGCACGGCGGTGATGCAGCGCATGGCGGTGCAGCACGGGGCAGACCTGCGACCCAACACGCCCGTGCGTGCCGTCCGCCCGGTGGGTGGCGAGGTGGAGGTGATCACCGACACCGGCGCACTGCGCGCTGGGCACGTGGTGCTGGCCACCGATGCGTGGTCGGCGAAATTGCTGCGCAGTATCGACATCGACCTGCCGATGATGGTCACCCGGGAACAGTTGAGCTACTTCCCGCATGTCGACCTCGAGCGCTTCGGCATCGGTCGACTGCCGGTGTGGATCTGGATGGATGACCCCGCCTTCTACGGCTTCCCGGTGTACGGCGACACGACGGCAGTGAAGGCCGCCGAGGACTGCGGCGGTCCGGAAACCGATGCCGACACGCGTACGTTCGAAACCGACCCGGTGATGGAGCACAAACTCGCCACCTTCATGGAGGCCATGTTCGGGCCCGGATTCGGAACACCGCGCTCGACCACCTGCCTCTACGCCATGACGTCCGACCGTGACTTCCTGCTCGACACGCTGCCGGGTCTGCCGCAGGTGAGCGCTGCCCTCGGCACCGGCCACGGTTTCAAGTTCGCGGCGTGGTTCGGGCAACGCCTGGCAGCTCTCGCATGCGGAGAGCCCGCCGGCCCCGACATCGCTCCGTTCTCGTACGCCCGCGAGGCGCTGCATCGTCCCATCGACCGCGCCAACTGGATGGTGTGACGGCCGTGCGGCGGGCGATGTCGGTGGTGGCGCTGACCCTGTTGCTCGGCGCGATGCCGGTCACGTTGACTGCATGCCGCAAGTCGTCGCGGCCTGCGGCGCGCACCGCCTTCATCGCCCAGTTGCAGCAGGAGGGCGGCCTCACCCTCGATGTCGCCCAGTGCATCGTCGATCGCTTCTTCGCCGAACGCAGCGACGAGGAACTGAAGGCGTTCTTCGACCGCGCCGAACTGACGGCTGCCGAGCGCGACGAGTTCGCACGGTTGGGTCAGTTGTGTGTGCCGTCGAGCAGTGATCAGCCCTCGGCGGGCTGAGGGGCGTCCGTCGCGACGGGCGCGTCGGCCGCTGGCGTTTCGACCTTCTTCTTCGGCGGCGGCACGCCCACTGTGGGGGCCTTGTCGGCCCACTCGGGCCACCGGCGACGGCTGACGATGCTGAGTGTGCGCAGCAACTTCATGGCCACCTCGTCCTCCTGGGCGGGGCGGGCGATGATGGTGCCGTCCTTGATCATCCGATTGATGACCTCCTCACCCAGTTCGGTGCGGACGATGGTGAGGGTCCAGTCGTTGTCCTTGCCGATGCCGCCGGTGGCGATGTCGGAGTGCTCGGCAGCGAAGTCGGGGCAGTGCTTGCAGCCCTCGCGGGTCCACTTGTGGCATTCCTTCAGGTCGATCTCGTGGTACGAGCCGTCCTTCATCCAGATCTGGAAGA
>CAZQPJ010000086.1:0-9119 GCA_964595105.1 uncultured Bifidobacterium sp. | reverse complement strand
CTCGACAAGATCAAGGCCGGACAGATGCCCGGGCCGGAGATGAGCATCGCCAAGCTCGCCGGCACGCTCAACTCCATCCGCCTCGGCGACTTCGTCTCGAAGGTGTTGGGCGCCAAGCTCATCGCCGACTCCGGCGAGTGGGGCACCTACGCCTGGAGCCAGCTCATTCTCGGCACACCGGGTGGCCGCATCGCCGGCGGCTCCGACGAGGTGATGCGCAACATCGTCGGCGAGCGAGTGCTGGGCCTGCCGAAGGAGCCCGGCATCGACAGCGTGTCGCCCTTCAAGGACCTCAAGGTCGGCACCCAGAAGGGCTGATTCGGCCCCACGTCGCCCGTCACCGGGCGGCCCGTCATCAACACCCGTTCATTTGCGCGACACTGTCGCGTCATGGGGGCATTCCGGACCGAGTGGGACACCGAACCGAACCCGTCCTACGACGTCTGGACCGTCACCAACGGCGGTGAGATCCTTCCCGGCGTGCTGTCGCCACTGGTGGCCACGATGTACAACGACATCGACGCCCGCGGCCTTCGCGACCTGATGGGCACCTACCCCACCGGCAAGCGTGTGAAGGTCTACCGGCCGCCGGTCGGCAACTTCTTCGGCATTGTCGCCGGCCGCTTGGCGCTGAACGTCGGATTCTCCGTGGCGGCGATGAGCTGTCTCGACCCCGACATCGCTGCCGCCATGGCGGGCCAGTTCTTCCAGGGAAGCGACGACGCTGTCCGGCTGCTCGTCAGCGCACCGGCCGACGAGGTGGAGGCGGCGTTGGCGGTGGCCACGCAACAGCGTGAGGCCGCCGAGCGCGAGTCGCTCGAGACGCAGCAGGAGCTCTACGAGGAGCGGCTCTCGTCGCGGGCGTTGCTCGACCGCGACCTGTCGCTGAAGGCAGCGTGGCGACGTCTCCAGAACCTCCTCGACGAGATCGGCGTGGTGCTGAACCGGCACCTCATGGTGTCGACCGCCGCCGGCGAGATGCAGGTGCGCCTGGCAGGTGTCATCGCGGCAGGTGGCGGCGACCCGAACGCCATCGTGGGGCTGTGCAGCGGCCTCGGCAACGTGGAGAGTTCGAAGCCTGCGATCGCGCTCTACGAACTGGCACAGGTGGCGCGGCGCCAGCACGCCGTGCGCACCGCCATCGAGGCCGGCGACATGGACCGCATCCGGGCCGCCATGGACGACAACGATCGCCTCTGGGAAGTGTTCATCGACGAGTTCGACGAGTTCATCCACCGTTACGGATTCCGGGTGCAGGGCGAGGCAGACCCCACCGTTCCCGACTGGGGCGACGACCCCACGTTCGTCATCTCCCAGGTTCGTTCGATGATGGCGCTGAAGCCCGCCGAGTCGCCTGCCGCGCACATCAAACGCGCCACGGCATCACGGCAACGACTCGAGAAGCTGGTCCGCTCCTCGTTGACGCCGGCCCTGCGGGAGGTCTACGACGGTGCGCTGGCACAGGCGCAGCGGTTCACGGCGATGCGCGAGCTCACCAAGGCCGTCTGGGTGCTCAGCACGCGCCGGATGCGGCCACCGTTGCTGGCCATCGCCGACGGTCTGGTGGAGGCGGGCTACCTCAAACGGGCTGACGACTACGTGTACTGCACGTACCGCGAGATCGAGCAGATGGCCAAGGGCAAGGAGGTGCCCGACCTCGCAGCGTCGATCACCCGCCGCAAGCGTCAGCGCACCAAGGCCGAGGACTACACGCTCCCGAACTCGTGGGTCGGCTCCGTCGTGCCGGCACCGAAGTCCGCGCAACCCTCGACGGCGAAGACGCTCACCGGCATGGGCGTCAGCGCCGGCACCGCCACCGGAACGGCGCGCATCATCCTCAACACCGAGGCAGCGTTCGCCCGCGACATCGAACCCGGTGACGTGCTGGTCGCCCCGTTCACCGACACGCCGTGGACTCCGCTGTTCATCCCCGCGGCTGCCGTCGTGGTGGAGACCGGGGGCATGCTCTCCCACGCCGCCACGGTTGCCCGAGAGTTCGGCATCCCGTGCGTGGTGCTGGTCGACGACGCCACGCGCATCATCCGCGAGGGTGACACCGTGACGGTCGACGGCGCCACCGGCACCGTCACCATCAACCGCCGAGCGCGCTGAGCCCGCCGACCCCGTCGCCGTCAGGCCGACGCCGCGCTCGGCTCTGCTTCAGGTTCCCCGGCGATGCGCGACATCATCACCAGAGCGAGCACGTAGGCAGCGGCTCCGGTCCAGAAGGTGGCGGCGATGCCGAAGAACACGGCGATGGCCACACCGAGCACCGACGCGCACACCGAGGCGGCGCCGTTGATGCCCCACATCAGGGCCGTACCGGGCTCATTGCGCCATCCGGCAGCCCGCATACCGATGACGAAGGGCATGCCCATTGCCGTGCTGAGCGGTGCCAGGAGCAGCACGGCGATGGCCACCCGCGCCGGTGTGGTGGCACCTGCGGCGCTCCGCAACACCCACGGAGCGAGATTGCCCATCAGCACCACGACCCCGGTCAGCACGGCGAGCGGCACCACCAGCGTCCGCGGACGGGCGGTGTCGACCACTCGTTCGGTGAGCATGCTGCCGAGTCCGCTGAACAGGAGCACCGTGAACAGCACCACGGCCAGCGAGTAGGTGGGGTTGCCGAGAAACAGACCGAGTCGCTGCAGCATCGACACCTCCACCAACAGGAAGGCAAGGCCGATGCCGGCGAAGTAGAGGGAGAACTGCCTCGGCAGCGGGCGTTCGCCCTTGCGCCGGGCGATCCTGTTCGGCACCACCAACAACGCCAGTGCCATCAGCACCACGGCGAACGCGAGGAGGGTCAGCACCAGCACGGGCCGCACCACGAAGTTGTCGCCGAAGCCCTTGCCGTGAAGGAAGGTCGACAGACTGGCCATCTGGAAGAAGAACGGCCGGTTGTCGGTGGGGGGCGACACGTCCTCGGTGATCGAGTCGACGGCAGCGGCAGGCCCACCGGGTGCGGCGAGACGTTCGAACATCGGGTCGACCGAGGTGTCGGGTGTCAGCACCGGGTCGAACCCGAGCGACTCCACGTCGCCTGCCAGGGTGGCACGGTCGTCGTCGCTGAACGGCTGCGGGCTGACGAGCAGGGTGGCGAGCCGCACGCTCACACCTGCGAACGAGGCATCGGGCGTGCGGTAGATGAGGAGGTGATCACGCGGGTTGTCCACGCCGAGTTCGGTGAGCGCCTGCGCTGCGAGCGCTGTGGTGCGATACATCTCCAGCGGCGAGTCGGTGCCCGGGAACTGGTAGTAGCGCGTCACCGACATCACGCCGTTCTCGTTGAGCCGACTGAAGAACAGCTTCCACGCCTCCACGGTGTACAGCGAGTTCTCCGTGAGCGCGAAGGCGCCCGCACCCTGAGCAGCCCAGGTGTCGATGAGGGAGATCTGGATGATGTCGAACCGGTCGGAGTGGCGGCGTACCCAACTGCGCGCCTCGTCGTTCACCAGACGCACCTTCGGGTTGCGATCGAGGTGCCCGGTGTAACCCCCGTACACATCGTGCGCGAAGTGCATCACCAGCGGGTTGATCTCCACCCCTGTCACCGACTTCTGCTCGTAGACGAGCGCCGAGCGAACATCCGTACCGCCACCCGCGCCGATGACGAGCACATCGGCATCGTGACGGATGTGGTGCACGAGGTTGGGAATGGTGTGCCGCAGCATCTCGGCCGTCTCCGGCGTGTCGGGAATCATCGCGGTGCCCGCCGTCGAGTCGATGGTGATGCCGGATGGCGCATCGGGCGCTCCGTCGACCGTCACGCGGGAGAACGCGTTCCACCGCTCGGCGAGGTGCGGTGGGTCTTGCGCCTCCTTGGCCCACACGATGCGGAGGAGGGCGTGCCCGTTGGAGACTGCAACCGAGTTGGCGATGGCGAAACCAGCGCAGGCGAGCGCCACCACGCCCGGCACCGCTGCGGCGAGACGGCCACGACCTGAACCGAACGCGACGGAACCGAGCGCTGCGACCGCCGCCACGGCGATGACCGCGCTCGGACCATCGATGCGCTGCAGCAGTGCCACCAGGATCACGCATCCCAGCGCGGCGCCGGCGAGATCGGCCGCATAGAGACGATTCACACGCTCTGCGAATCGCGTGAGCACCAGTGCCACCACGACGCCGCTCAGCACGAACGGCACCGAGATGATGATGCACGTGAGGAGCACCGACCACAGACCCACCAACGTGAGGTGCGGCGACATCGGCAATGCCAACTGGGTGACGAAGCAGACCGGAATCGACACGGCGAACGCCAGTGAGAACTGGGCCAAGCGGCGGCCAACCACGGCGTCGGTGAACCAGGCCGGGCGATGGTGCACCAACAACGCCCCGACGGTCATGCCGAACAGGGCGACCGAGATGGCGACGAAGGCGAAGTGGTACCACAGGGTGACGCTGAAGATCCGGGTGAGGGCGATCTCGTACATCAGCGTGGCCATGGTCACCAATGCCAGGCCGAGATAGTCCGACCGCCGTGGCAGGGCCTGTTCGCTGATCGACATGTCCATGGAACCCCCCGGGGCGACGCGGAAACCGCCCCGAGCCTAGAGAGTGAGCGGCAGTGGGTCCGGGATGTCGGGTCGACACCGCGGCACACTCACCTGGGCGGTACGGCCGTGTGCAGCCCGTGCTCGTTGGCCCAGCGGCCGACATCACGGCCTTCCAGTGCTGCCCCGAGGAGATCGGGGAAGGCATCGGGTGTGCAGGCCATCGAGGGCACGCCGAGTTCGGCCAGCGCGGCCGCATTGGCGTGGTCGTACATCGGCGCGCCCTCGTCGGAGAGCGCGAGCAGCACCACCACGGTGACGCCCGACTGCACCAACTCGGCGACGTGCGCCCGCATGCGGTCGACGTTGCCACCCTCGAACAGGTCGCTCACCAGGAACAGCACCGTCGAGGACGGCCTGCTGATGCAGCTGCGGCAGTAGCCCAGTGCCGCTGAGATGTCGGTGCCGCCGCCCAGTTGCACACCGAACAGCACATCGACCGGGTCGTGCAGGACCGGCGTGAGGTCGACCACCGCGGTATCGAACGCCACCACCCTCGTGCTGAGCGCCGGGATCGAGGCGAGCACGGCGCCGAACACGGCGGCATGCACGACGCTCTCGGCCATGCTGCCCGACTGGTCGATCGCCACCACGATGTCGCGCGACAGGCTCCGTTGGCGACGACCGAAACCGATGAGTGTCTCGGGCACCACCGTGCCAAGGCTCGGCTGATAGTGACGCAGGTTGGCGTGCAGGGTGCGCGCCCAGTCGATGTCGGCGTGGCGAGGACGTCGAACTCGGAGCGAACGGGCCAACGCTCCCGCCACCGCTTGCTGCGTACGTGCCTCGAGCCGCCGCCGAATGGCGGCAACCACGTCGCCGACCACACGGCGAGCACTGGCGCGTGTGGCGTCGGGCAGCAGGCGGTTGAGTTCCACCAGCAGGGTCGCCAGGTGCAGGTCGGGTTCCACCGCTTGCAACATCTCGGGTTCGAGCAGCAACTGGCGCAGGTGCAGACGGTCGATGGCATCGCGCTGCATCACCTGCACCACCGTGGTTGGGAAGTACCGGCGGATGTCGCCGAGCCAGCGGACGACGGCCGGCGCCGACGAACCGAGGCCGCCTGCCCTGCCGCCGCGTCCACGCCGCGGTGGCGCCGTGTCGTAGACGGCGGCCAATGCCGCGTCGATACGCGCATCGGAACCCTGCAACGGCACCGCGGTGAACCCCTGTTGTGCTGCACCGGTGTCGTCGGGCGCGCCGCCCAGCACCATCCTCCACCGACGTGCCCGTTCGGCAGCGCTGACGCGGGTGGCGGCGGATGGCTCCTGGGGGTTCACTGCGCCCCCAGCAACTGACCCACCGTCACCAGTACTGCCGCGGCGCGATCCGCGTCGACGCCGTCACCGAACGAACCTGTCGACACAGCGACTTCACGTGCCAGGAGCAGACCGAGTTGACGACGTTCGGCGGGCTCGAACGAACCGAACGTCCGCCGCAGCAGCGGCACCGCGGCGAGGAACTCGTCGGTGCCGAGTCCCGTGAGCCACTCGTCGAGCAGGTCGAGCAGGTCACGGTCGTGCACCAGCACCGTGCCGCTGCCGGCGAGAAAGCCCTCGACGAATGCGGCCGATGCGGCCGACGTGCTGCCTGCCGAGAGCGCTCGTCCAACACGAGCCCCCACTCGGGCACGCTGCCAAGCGCCCGCATCGTGCAGCAGCCTCGTCGACCTGCCCTGCACGAGGCCGTGCACATCGCTGCGCTCCGACAACAGCATCAGTACGGCGGGCCATTCACCCGCACGTGCAGGGTGATCCACCAGGGCCAGCGCGGCCTGCACGTTCGTCAGTCGCTCCACCATGGCGGCGGCATGTTCAGGAGCGAGCGACCGGCACGCCACCACCGTGCCTGCCAGTACTCGCACCACCAGGCTGTCGAAGACCGACCGAAGGGCCTCGGCCGGGGTGCCACGCACATCGCCGTAGCGGAGCGCCCGGGCCAACGGGCCGAGGGTGTCGATCACCTGGGTGAGATCGGGGTCGTGTGCCGCCTGCGCCGAGACGAGGTCGACCACCGGCTGCACTACCTCGTCGAGGTCGGCCAACAGTCCGCACTCGAGCACGCCGACGAGGTCGGCCAGCGTGGCCGGGGGCGCCGCCCGCTCGAGCAGTCGGCACACCGTTGCCGACTGCACGGTGGTGCCCAGTGCGGCGAGTTCCACCACTCGCACGGCGGTCTCGGGGTCCCATCGGAGTTCCCACGTTTCACGAAACGATCCCGAGGAGCCACGACCCTCCACCAGCGACGCCCATGGCAGTTCGAGCGCTGCAAGACGGTGCAGCAGCACGCTGCGCTCGCGGCCCCGCGGAGTGCGCAGGTCGAGTTCCACCGTGCGGGCATCGGCCTCCGGCTTCAGCCTCACTCGTCGCTGCTGCGACGCCAGATCGCGAGCGAGCGGAACCGCCGGCGCATCGGGCGGCACCTCGCCGATGGCCGACCCCACGACGAGTTCGCGTTCGACCAGCGCAAGACCCGTGTCGCCGGCCATCACGGCATGCGCCGCATCGAGCACCTCTGCCAGGCCGGCGCGTGGCCGATCGCGAAGCGCAGCAAGCGCATCGGCGGCCCGAGTGGCCGCGATGAGATGGTCGGGCGACGCGGAGAGCCCGTGGTCTCGCAGGAGGCGGGCCGTGCGCACGAACCACTGCGACACCCCCGCCGGGCCCGGGTGTTCGAACACGTGGGCATACCAACCAGGGCTGCGCACCCCGGCGCCGTATCCGCTCGCCACCGCAAGCCGACGATGGGTCCACGGCACCCAACTGATGGCCACCTTCACCTTCGGCAGACCCCTCAGGGTGCGAGCGTCGACCGACGCCGCCGGAAACGGCTCGGTGAGCGCCGGGACGTGCCATGCCCCGCACACCACCGCCACGCGGGCGTGGCCCTCTGCGAGCGTGCGCCGCATCACGGAGCGCATGTGAGCCTCGCGTTGTGACTCGTCGAGGGGCAAGGCGACCCCTTCGCGAAGGGCCGTCATCGCGTGACGCACCGCCTCGAAGGCCGGGGCACCATCGCCACGGTGCTCGATGACGTCGTCCCACCACCGCTCGGCATCCGGTTCGCCGGCAGCAGCCGCGAGCGTCCCGAGCGGGTCGAGTTGTGCCTCGTGGCGATCGAGCAGTTCGTCGCGACGCTGGTCGGCAAGCGAGTGGGTCAACGGCAGGTCGATGGCCCGCACCGTGGCCGAGGCGCGCAACGCCCACTGCATGGCCTGCCACTCGGGGCTGAACGACGCGAAGGGCAGGAACGCGGCTCGCTGCGGCTGGTCGACCACGTGCGCCAACAGCGCCACCGGTGGACGCAGCCCACCACGGGCCACCCACGGCAACAAGGGCTCGCAGTCGGCGGGCAGTTCGACGAGCACGGCGGTGGGCTGCAGGCGATCGAGGGCGCGCAGCACCGACCGGGCAGAGCCCGGACCGTGATGCCTGATGCCCATCACCTGCACCTCGACCATGGTCAGAGCTCCCGGCAGGCCTCGTAGAAGTCGGCCCACTCCGGCCGGTCGCGTACGACGCCCTCGAGGTATTCGCGCCAGGCCACGGCATCGTGCACGGGGTCCTTCACGACGGCGCCGACGATGCCGGCGGCCACGTCGGCGGCAGTGAGCCGCCCGCTGCCGAAGTGTGCCGCCAACGCCACACCGCTGGTGACCACGGAGATGGCCTCGGCGGTGCTGAGCGATCCGCTCGGCGTCTTGAGGCTGATCCGCCCGTCAGCGGTGGCGCCACTGCGGAGCTCACGGAACACGGTGACGACACGACGGATCTCGGCGTCGGCCGTCGGCACGTCGGGCAGGCGGAGCGCAGGCCCGAGTTCGCGTACCCGCCGCTCCACGATGGCCACCTCGTCGTCGAGTTCGGCGGGAAGCGGGAGCACCACGGTGTTGAACCTCCGACGCAGGGCTGCGGACAGGTCGTTGACACCGCGATCTCGATCGTTGGCGGTGGCAATGAGGTTGAAACCCGGCACGGCCTGCACCTCGCCCGCCAGTTCGGGAATCGGAAGCGTCTTCTCGCTCAGCACGGTGACCAGGGCGTCCTGCACGTCGGACGGCATGCGGGTGAGTTCCTCGATGCGCACGATGGCGCCGCGTTCCATGGCCCGGTAGACGGGACTCGGCACCAGGGCCGCGGGCCCCGGCCCCTCGGCCAGCAGGCGTGCGTAGTTCCACCCGTACCGGAGGTGTTCCTCGCTGGTTCCCGCCGTGCCCTGCACCAGCAGCGTGCTGTCGCCGCTGATGGCCGCCGCAAGGTGCTCGCTGAGCCAGGTCTTCGCCGTGCCGGGAACGCCGAGCAGCAGCAACGCCCGGTCGGTGGCGAGCGTGGCGACGGCGACCTCCACCAGTCGCCGTTGCCCGACGTACTTCGGCGTGATGACGGTGCCGTCGGCAAGAGTGCCGCCGAGGACGTAGGTGACCACCGCCCAGGGTGACAGAAGCCAGTTCGGCGGGCGCTCGCGTGTGTCGACGGCCGCGAGTGCTGCGAGTTCGTGGGCGTGCTCGTGCTCGGCGTGCGGACGAAGCGGGGTGGTCATGCGGGCTCCAGTTCGGTGAGC